>CANQZE010000001.1 GCA_947628255.1 uncultured Clostridia bacterium
CGAGTGATTGTGCCGGCGGGCCTGCCGCATCCGCCGGCAGTGGGGAGTAGCCATGCAAACATTGCTGATCATCTTGATAGTCGTGGTCGTCGCCGTCGGAAACGACAAGCCCTTCATATTGACCCTTTTTGTCGTACTCGCCCACATATTGCAACAGCTTTTTGATGTCGAGTTGCAGATAATCCTTCATTCCGCTTGTGCTTTGATCGTTGGCGAGGATCTCGATCAACGTGCTGCTGTCGACGTTGTCAAGATTTTTCCAGTCGTCAAGGATAACGTCGCCCACAAGGTGCAACACGGCGGGGTAGGACGTCGCCGCAAGGTCGGACCAGCCTTTCAGGATTTCGGACATCCCTGACATCCCGCCCGCAAGCATTTTACCCGCGAAGTGGCTCTCCATTCCGATCGAGAACAGACCGCTTGTGGACAGCGTGGAATTTTTGAGAACAACGTCCGTCAGCACAAAGTTGTCCACAAAGTCCTGATCGTACTTGGCGTTGCCGGGAGTTATGCGCGCGTCGCATTCCGCCGAGTTGTAGCCCGTGTACTCTTTGCCGTTCTTGTCGTACAGCGAGGGTTCGGGGTTTTCGTCCACAGACGCGTCGGGATCTCTCTCGTAGCGCACAAAGCGATTTGTGCCAATCTTGAGGATAAATTCGCGCGCGTTTTGCAGCTGACAATTGTCGATCGTCACATTGATCTTCTCCGCGGCGGCGTCGACGGGCTTGGATTGATCCACGCCGTCCTTGCCGTACACGCGCATTACCGTCCTGCCGTTTCTCACGCGAGAGTTGACAAGCGTGAAGTCATTCATAACTTCGAGCGTCGTTCCCGTATAGTTGAGCAGGGACAAGTTGTTTCCGTCGCCGTCCATAAAGCTGTTGTCGTTGCAACCCAACAATTGCGTATTTGAGACGGTCAAACCTTTTTTCCTCACAAGGAACACGATGTTGTCCTGTCCTTTGACTGCCGCGACTCCCTCCATTGCGACAAAATCCAACGGGCCTTTGAACACGGCGTAGGTCGGCTTGTCGGTGTCGTCCAACATATTTGTCAGATATTCGGCGTTGATCATATTGCCGTTGCCGTAGATATCCGCGGTGATCTCCAACGCGTATTTGATATTGGGCTTTGCCTCGCCGATGTTTTTGTAGTAGGTCCAATCCCACGTTGTTTCCAGCTCTTTGACGTATTTCGAGGCGATCTTGTACATATCCTCGTCGTTTTTATACTTTCTTTTTACGCGCGTGCCGTCCGCGGCCCTTTCATACAGATCTTCGCCGAGATAGACGTTCTGTTGCATAACGACCGCCTTTTCCTCTTTCATCGCGCGCATAAGCTGATCGCGGGCGGCGGTCTCGGGCAGGGAAACTTCTTCCCAACCGCCCGACGCGTTTTGTTGGCGTTCTTTTTTGCCGACCATAACGCCGTTCACGGTCTGCAGAGTGAGCGTTGCGGGAGCGACGCCGAAGGTCTGACCGTATTTCCAGCTCGCCGTCACACTAAGCAAGCCCGTCTGTTTGGCGTGTATAGTCAATTTGTTGTTGTTCAGCTTGTATTCCGCAAGGCTGTCGTCGGAGAGCGTGAACTCGATGTCCGAGAGGTCGGGCGTTTTCGAGCCGTCCGCAAAGCTGACGGACAGATCGGCGGTATAATAGTAATCCGTCGGGTCGCCGACAGCGTTGTCGGGATATTGACTGCTTGCAATGGCAAGCGTATTGCTCATACCGTACGTTTTGCCGTTCTCCGCGAACGAGAGCGAATTGACGGTGCGCACCACGAGGATCTTGCATTTGATCTCGTGAGAGAAACTTTCCTTGTCAAGCTCGTTTAATGTGTAGCACTTGATCGTGAGTTCCGCTTCTCCCGGCGTGATAGGCTCCAGATTTCTATAGTAGCCCGAAGAACTCTTTTCGCCGAAATTTACAATTGTCTTTTCACCCTTGGAAATGGCCCATTTAAAAATCATTTTGTCGTTTTCGGGTTCAAACGAAACGGACAACTTCACCGACTCCTCGGTCGCTCTGATGACGAGAGTGTCGTCAACGACCGCTGACACGGATGAGGACAGCGTGAAGACATAATCGTCAAATTGCACATTGAAAGTGTATTCGGCGGCGCCGACTGTCAGCGTATATTGTTCGATGTCCGCCTCGTTGCCGTTGCGGGTCACGATGATGGAAAATGCGGTCTCGCTGCCCGTGACGCGGGTCGCCGTTATGTCGACGGGGTTGCCGTCGCTGTCTCTGAGCGCGATATCGCTCGGCGATATGCCGCGCTCGGCGACCTCGATGTTCATCGAGAAAGTATCGCTCTCCTTGGGCGCCATCACGGTCAAAGGATGAGCTTTGTCGCTCGCGTCGTCTCCGTTGATGGTGAAGGATCCCTTCATTCTGACGTCGAGAAGCACGGTTGCGGTGAGCGCGTGTTCCTCGGATCTGCCGACTTTCACGGTGATGGTCGTCTTTCCGCTGAAGCGCGCCTTGATGTCGCCCGTGACCTCGTTGATGTCGGCGATCCCGTCCTCCTTGATGAATCGCGTGTTGGTGCTGACGCTGACGGGGTTGTTGAGCGTGGACAATTTGTAGGTGCCCGTCTCGATCTCCGCGACGTAATCCGTTTCGCTCCCTTTTTTGAGTTCTATGGTTTTGGAGTTGCCGTCCGCGTCCGTTGTCGTCAGCACGGGGACAAAGGACAGCACGTCCGTTGATGTGATGACAAATTGTACGCTTGATATCCGCCCTCGTCGGTCTCATAGGTGAGTTTGGCGTTGCCGACGCCGTGCAGGTCAAAATATTTTCTGCCGTCTTCGGTTTCGGCGAGGGAGACGATGTTTGTCGGCTCCGAGGTTTCGACGTCGGTCACCGACGCAAGATGATAGCCCTTGTTGGCGGCGACGGAAGGAAGCACTTGGATGGCGAGATCGTCCTCATACAAGCGATTTCCCTCAGAGTAATCGGATATGTCAAAAGAGAACGTCCCGTTTTCGCCGATGTTGCCGATCTCTATTCCCGTCACGGGGATGGACGTCGAAATGCTCACGACGGATGTGACCGCAAACAGCGCGACCACAAATATCAACGGAAGCACAATGATAAGCGCAGTAACAAGTTTTTTCATAATCAATACTCCGCGTCCAGATTGGAATATACCTTCTTTAATCCGATAAAGAAGAATGCCGCCGCCAATCCCAACAGCACAAGCGGGATGACGAGCGCAAATACATAGCTCAGCGTTTTGTTGATCTTGGTAACCGCTTCTTGATTGCCGCGGATAGACAGGATCGGGCCGAGCATAAGCAACGCGCCTATGACTATGCACACGAGAAGCCCTATGACGATGATCGTCGACACTGTGGAGTTTGCTTCTTTGATCTCGCCGTCGTCCGTCTTGGAGAAGTGCGGATGGTTGAGGTCGAGCTTCGTCGCGAGCGCAAGCTGCGCAAACGACAGGAATGTCGCGGACAACAGCGTGATCACTGCGTCGGCGGGAGATTCGATGTTTTCCGCCGCAAGCACGATCACGCTCACAATTATGCTGAGTTCCGACACGAACGCGCCGAAGATCATCTTCGAGGTGAGGATCTGCGCGGGCGAGTAGGGAAGCGTTTTTTGCATCATAATCATATATCCGTCGCGGCTTATGCCCGTCGAACAGAACGTGTTTGTGAGCGTGCTGTAGAGCAACACAAGGAATGTGCAAAGCTCGAATGCGACGGGCAGACCCGTCATCCTCTCTATCATTTTGGTGCCGAGATCCGCCGAGAAGTACACCATTATCGGCATTATGATCGCCGTCGTGAAGTACATATAGGCGTAGCCCGGGGTCCTAAGAACGATGAGGAACTCCTTGTTGATGAGGCTCAGCATACGCGGAGTCTTTTTCATCTTGATCGTATTTTTCCTCACGTGAGGGATGTGCGGCGCGAATCCCGATTGCGTCGCCTTGATGAAGATCGCGTGGACGACAAAGAAGCCGATCACGCCGGACGCAACGATGATCGCCGCCAACACGCCGAGGCTGAGTCCCAGCTTTTGTTTCAGCATTATGTTTGCGATCAGATTTGCGGGATAGGCGTATTTTGCAAAGCCGCCTATCACGTTCATCACGTTTTCATTGAAGAGCGAAGCGAGTTTGCCTTGCCCGCCGAGCAGATTGTTGGCGAATTTGAAAACTTGCGCGTACGCGACGCAGAAAGCCGCCATAACGAGCGTCATCATCAAAAATGAGAGCAGATAGTGCGAGCTGACGGCGCGCTTGAGCAGATAATAGGGCAACACAAGCACGGACGCGATTCCGAGCGGCAGTATGGGCATAAGCACGGCGACAAGCAAGGTCATCCCCACATTGTAGGCGTTGATCAGCCCCGTTGTCACAAAAAACGTGAGGTTGACGGGCAAAACAAACGCGAAAGACAGCACAAGTTGCCTCAGATATATCCCCGTCAGCTTGGAGAGGAAGATTTCGAGCGCGGAAAACGGCATAGAGATCAGCACATTCACGTCGCTGTTTTCAAACAGCGAGTAGCAAAGTCTGTTTGTGCCGCTCACCGTGAAGATGACGATAAGCACGAAATACGCGATCGTCATCAGCTCGTATTGCCTCGCGGGGATGTCCGGCACGCGACCTATCTTGATGGCGATATACGTCTCCGTAAAACGCGAAAAGATGAGTACGAACGCCGCTATAATGCCCGCGCACAGCACAAGCATCAACAGCGACGGCAAAAATGCGGACAGCTTGAATCGCCTCTTGTTGCGCGCGGGCAACAGATCGCGAAACTGCTTTTGCATCAAAAGGGCGTAATGCGTCATTTTGCCACCTCTTCGCCCGCAGTATTCTGCTGAGCCGTTCCTTCCGTGCGGGAGAGGAAGTATGCCTCGAGGTCGATGCCGGGATGCGTCTTGAGGAAATCCGCAAATTCAAAGTCGTCCGTCTTGTCGCCGTGATTGATGATGATGGCGCGCTTGCACAGCCTTTGCACCGAGCTTATGTTGTGCGAGGAGAACAATATGCAATTGCCCCTCGCCGCATAGTCGAGCATAAACGCGCTCACGCGGGCGCTCGTCACGGGATCGAGACCTATCATAGGCTCGTCCATTATCCACAGCTTGGGATAGTGGATGAGACTGCCAAGCATACACACCTTCTGGCGCATACCGTGCGAATAGCTGTTGATCGGGTCGTGCAGTCTGTCGCCGAGGCAGAACACCTTGTCAAGCTCCTCAAGGCGATCTTCTCTCTCGTTTTTGCTGACGCCATAGGCGTCCGCCATAAAGTTGACGTATTGCACGCCCGTCATCTTGACAAACACGTCGTGCTTGTCGCTCACAAAGCCGAAAGTGTATTTCGCTTTGACGGGATTTTGCTTGATATCGTATCCGTTGATCTCGATCGTGCCTTCCTCAAACGGGAGCATACCCGTGAGGCATTTGAGAGTCGTGGATTTTCCCGCGCCGTTGTGGCCGAGCAGACCAACGATCTCGCCGGGATAGCACGCGAGGGACAGATCCTTGACGGCGTATCTTGTCGCCTGCGGGTATTGCTTGCTTAGATGATCGATCTTGAGGCTTGGGACCGTGCCGGGAGCGATGGGTACCCAACTGTGCGAAAGCGCGGGCGAATATGCAAACTGCTGGTGAGTTGCGTATGCGGGTTGAGCGTAAGGTTGCGCGGGCTGAGGTTGATAGGCGGGCGCATACGTCTGCGCGGGTTGCGCGTAGTTTTGAACGGGTTGAGAATACGTTTGTGCCGGTTGTGCCGGTTGCGTGTAGGTCTGAGTTGGCTGAACGTACTGCTGAGAAGGTTGCGCATAAGTCTGAGTCGGCGGAGCAAACGTCGGGGCAGGCTGTGCGTAAGTTTGAGTCGGTTGCGAGTAGGTCTGCGCGGGTTGCGTATAGGTCTGCGCGGGTTGCGCCGCGTAAGTCTGTTGCGGAGCGGGCGTCTCGACGGGCGCCGCGGGAGGCATAGTCGAAGGGGCGGGGGCGGAAGAAATTGCCCTCACGCCTTCCGTTTGCACGGGCGACTGAGAAGTGGATTTCGCTGTGATACGGTAGGTTGCTCCGCAAGCGGGGCAGCGGTAACGAGAATCTCCGAGCGAATCGAGAGCGGTTCCGCATCTTTTACATTTGGGCATAAATTGTTCTCCTTGTGACGGTAGTGAAAGCGCGCGACGTGCGCTACGCGTTACGCGTGCGACGCGCGTATACTCCTAAACATTATAAACTATATAAGTAGTTTTTTTAACCATATGAATCTTAATTTTTCTTTATATTTCCGCTTTTTGGGGCAAAATTGGCGAATTTTCGACGTTTTTTGACCGCTTCGGTAAAATTTTACAGGAAAAACGACCGTTTTTTCGTGCGCCGCCGTCTGCCGCCGAAACGAGAAGTGGCGCATATGCGCTTGCAATTTTTTGCGGCGCGGTTTATCATATTGCTATGACAAAAAGAGTTTTGGTGATCGCGGATATGTGTACGGTGGGGCAATGCTCGTTGAGCGTCGCGTTGCCCGTTTTGTCAGCGTGCGGAGCGGAGGCGTGTCCTTTGCCTGTCGCGCTGTTGTCCTCGCATTCCGTTGGGTTCAAGGGCTATTCGCGCAACTCCACGGTAAACTGCGCAGAGGAGGCATTCAGGAGGCTTGTCGCGTCGGGGACGCGCTTTGACGCAGTCTTTTCGATGTATCTGGGCGGCGCGAGAGAGGCGCGGCTCGCGCAAAGCGCGGACGAACTTCTCGCGGACGACGGGATGAGGATCGTCGATCCCGCAATGGCGGATTTCGGCAAGCTGTATCCCGATCTGGACGAAAAACTCGTCGAGGAGACGAGGTCGCTTCTCGCGGGGGCGGACGTCGTCACGCCAAACCTCACCGAGGCGTGTCTGCTCGCTCGCGCAAAATATTGCGAGCGCTATGACGAGGAGTTTGTCCTCGACCTCGCGAAAACCATCAGGCGAGACCTCAGCGGCGGGAACGTCGTCATCACGGGAGTGCGCCTCAAAGAGGGGACCATCGGCTCCTATGCCTATGACGGCGTGCGCGGCGAGTACGTTTCGCACAGGATGGAAGATCGCGTCTGTCACGGCGCGGGCGACGTATTTTCAAGTGCGCTCACGGGGCTTATGCTCGGCGGCAAAACGTTTTTCGACGCCGTACGCCGCGCGGAAGATTTCACGTACGCGTCCGTGAAGGAGACCCTTTTAGACCCCGATCATTTTTATGGATTGCACTTTGAAAAATGCTTGAATATGCTCCTCAAAGGTTGACGAAAGGAACTCCCGCGTCATATTTTTGGAGGGGGGGGAATGAGGCTTACAAATAGACGCCAAATTTGCAAAACAATATCTTAAAACGCAAAAAATCGCGGGATAAACCCGCGATTTTGCGATTTAACGTTTTCATTTTGTTCCTGTCGAGCCAAAGCCTCCCTCGCCTCTTTGAGTCTCGCCGAGCGCGTCGACTTGCTCGAAATCGGCGTGGACGTATGGCGCGAAAACTATTTGAGCAATGCGCTCGCCGTTTTCAAGGGTCTGCGGAGACAGGGAGTGGTTGTGCAGGGTCACTATGATCTCGCCACGGTAGTCGCTGTCCACGACGCCGACCTTGTTTGCGGGCGCAAGTCCGCGTTTCGACGCCAGCCCGCTGCGCGCATACACAAGCCCGACAAGTCCCTCGGGGATCTCGAGGGACAGCCCCGTATGCACAAACGCCGTCTCGCCCGGCGCGATGGTCAGACTCTCCGCGTCAAGGCAAGCGTACAGGTCCGCGCCTGCGGCATATTGCGTGCCGTATGTCGGCAACTTCGCCGCGGCGTTGAGTTTTTTGATTTTGACATTCGCTTTCATATCTGCTCCTTCGCCTCATAACCCGCGTCCTCGATGGCGAGCTTGACCGCGTTCAGATCCGTCCCGTTTTCAAACAGGATGGTCGCGGTGCCTGTCGCGAGGTCGACGTCTGCGCTTGTGACTCCTTTCACGCTCAGGCAAGCCTTTGTCACGTGCTTGACGCAATGGTCGCACATCATACCTTCCACTTTCAATACCGCTTTGTTTTGCATAATGACCTCCGTATTATTTTTCGGCGGAGCGACGTCCGCTTGCATTTGGATTTGGTTGTCGGTGGCGGAGTTGTCCGCGTCCGTTTTTGGATATTCGCCGTCCATATTAGGTGCGTCGTCATCCTGCCGCGCAACTTCCGACTTTTTGAGTTTGAAAAGATTTATCGTCAGCGCGTTCAGCACGACGGACACGCTTGAGACGCTCATCGCAAGAGAGCCTATCATCGGATTTATCGCGAGTTTGGGGTCGACATAGGTCAGGCATCCCGTCGCGAACAGCACGCACACGCAGTTGTAGAAAAACGCCCAGAACAGCCCTAGTCTGATCGTGTTCAGCGTGCGTTTCGAGAGCGCGATGACGTTGATGACGTCAAGCAAGTCGTTGCGCAAAAGCACGATATCCGCGCTTTCCACGGCGACGTCGCTGCCTCCGCCTATTGCGATCCCGAGGTCTGCGCTCGCAAGAGCGGGAGCGTCGTTGACGCCGTCGCCCACCATAGCGACAAGGCGTTTGTCGTCCGATTTAAGGCTGTTGACGACGGCTTGCTTGTCCTCGGGGCGGACGTCGGAGATCACCTCGTCCACGCCGACTTCCGCCGCGATAACTTCCGCCGTCTCGCGGTTGTCGCCCGTGAGCATCACGACTTTTATACCCCTCTGCTTGAGCAGGCGTACGGCTTCGGCGGACGTAGGCTTGACCTCGTCCTTGACTGAGAGCGCCGCGACGGCTTTGCACTCCGAAGTGAGGATGAGCGGAGTTTTGCCTTCGCTCGCCCAGCGTTTCGCCTCGGCAAGCTCGCTCTCGGACGCGCCCGCCTCTATGGCGGAACTTATGTTGCCGATGAAATATTTTTTGCCGTCCACTGTCGCCTCGAGTCCCTTGCCGGGAATGGCGGAGTAATTTGAAACTTCACACAGCTTTGCGTTTTTGCTTCTCGCGTATTCCGTGACGGCAAGCGCGAGCGGATGTTCGGACATATTTTCGATCGAATAGACGACGTCAAGCATATGCGCGTCGTCCGCTATGAGATCCACCACTTTGGGTTTGCCCTCGGTGATGGTACCCGTTTTGTCCAGAACTACGGTGGAAATGAGGTGCGCTTTTTCAAGGATCTCCGCGTTTTTGATGAGCAACCCGTTTGCGGCGCCCTTTCCCGTACCCACCATAATCGCGACGGGAGTCGCGAGGCCGAGCGCGCAAGGGCAGGCGATGACAACCACCGTGATCGCAAAGTTGAGCGCTCTTTCAAACGTTGCGCCCGCTATGAGATTCGCGCCGAGCGTGACGAGCGCAATGATCAGGATGACGGGGACAAACACGCCCGAGATCTTGTCCGCGAGCTTGGATATGGGCGCTTTGGAGTTGCTCGCCTCGTCCACAAGGCGGATTATGTTTGCGATGGACGTGTCCTCGCCGACTTTGCTTGCGGACATCTTGAAGTAGCCCGCCGTCACCGTCGTCGAAGAGTAGACCTCGTCGCCTTCCCGCTTGAATACGGGGATTGATTCGCCCGTGATGTTGGATTGATCGATGGACGCGTTGCCTTCGACGATGTCGCCGTCCACGGGAACGCTCTCGCCCGCGCGCACGACAATAATATCGCCCACGCGCACGTCCTCGGCGGGGATCTCCGTCTCCTCGCCGTCCCTTAGCAGGGTGGCGCGTTTTGGCGCGAGGTCCATAAGTTTGGTTATCGCGTCCGTCGTCCTCTTTTTGGACAAGCCTTCGAGATATTTGCCGAGGCTCACAAGCGTCAGGATCATACCTGCGGACTCAAAATACAGGCTGTCGTGATAGATGTGCAACACGTGCGTCCATTTTTCGACGTCCGCTCCGTTTGCTATCCTCGCCTGCGCAAAAGAGAGCGCAAACAGCGCGAATATGCCGTACAGCACGGACGCGGCGGCGCCTATGGCAATGAGCGAATCCATATTCGGCTTGCCCTTGAACAGTTTTTTGAACCCCGAGACGAAATATCTGTTGTAGATGATGAGGATGGGCGTCACAAGCAAAAGCTGTATGAGCGCGAATCCCACGGGATTTTGTTCGTGATCCAAAAACGCAGGCGCCGGGAAGTGCCACATCATATTTCCCATACTGAAATACATCAATACAAGAAGTAATACTGCACATACGATGAGTTTTGGAAGGGAGCGATCCTTCGTTTTGACGGGAAGTGGCGCTTCATCTTCCAAATAGGCTTTATAGCCCGCGTTTTTGACCGCGTCCGAGATTTGGGAACAGCAAACGGGATCGTCAAACTCGACGACCATATTGCCCGCGAGCAGATTGACGTTGACGCTTTTCACGCCTTTCACGCTCTCCGCCGCCTTTTGGACGTGCGCCTGACACGCGGCGCAGGTCATTCCTTCCACGATGAATTTCTTTTTCAACGCGTGAATCTCCTGAGCAGTGTCATCAATTCGTCCGCCGCTTCGTCGTTGCCCGCCTTGATCTCGGAGGCGATGCAACCCTTCAAATGTCTCTCCATAATGTAGAATGACACGCTTCTTATCGCGCTGTCGATGGCGCTGAGTTGGATGAGGACGTCCTCGCAATATCTGTCGTCGTCGATCATCTTGTTCACGCCGCGGATCTGTCCCGCGATGCGGTTGAGCCTGCCCTCGATATAGTGTTTTTCATCCTCGCTACGCACCGTCTTGCGCGTGAAAGCCTCCTCTTGTGAGCAGCAGTCCTGCTCTTTGAGTTCGATTTCCGAGTTGTCAGATTTTTTCATAGTATACCCCCTGAGGTAAGTCTTGATAAGCGTATTGTATACCCGCTTTAGGTATATGTCAAGCCCATTCGTAAACTTCTTTTATATTTTGTATTGAAAGGCTCGAAATATCATTTTATGCGCCTCGATCGCAAAAATTGAAAATAATTTTAGGATTTTCGGGTATTTCGCTCGTATATATAAATAGCAACGCATTTTGCGGCGGCGGCAGAGCGACCGCCATCGCCGCGACGAAAGGAGACTATGAGCCAAGGCTTTACGCCCGAGTTTTTGGAAGAACTCAAATACAAGTGCGATATTGTGGAGATTATATCCGCGTACGTTCCGCTTCAGAAGAAGGGCGGGAGATATTTCGGATGCTGTCCCTTCCACAACGAAAAGACGGGGTCGTTCTGCGTCAATCAGCAGGAGGGATTTTATCATTGTTTCGGCTGCGGCGCGAGCGGCGACGTCATCAAGTTCATACAGGAGATAGAGTCTCTCGGCTTTTACGACGCGGTCAAATATCTCGCCGAAAAGGTGGGGCTGCCATTGCCCGAGTTCAAAATGGACGCGGACTACAAGCAGAAAAAGGAGCGCCGCGAAGTTCTCAAAAGCGTTATGCGTGACGCCGCGATGTATTACCGAAACAACCTTCTCGATCCCGAAAAGGGAAAGGCGGCAAGGGAATATCTCGCTTCGCGCGGGATAGACGACGACGTCTCCAAGCGATATGGGCTGGGGCTTTCCGTCGATCACGAAGGGCTTGTGCGCTATCTTCGCTACAAAAATTATTCGCTCGCGGACATCTTCGATTGCGGACTTATTATGAACAAGGAGCGCCCTTCGGACGCTTTCGCAAACAGGATCATCGTCCCCATCGTCAATTCTATGGAGGAAGTCGTCGCTTTCGGCGGCCGCGTCTATCAATGGGAGACCGACGTCGCAAAATACAAAAATTCCACCAATACGGCGCTGTTTGACAAGGGAAGGATCATCTTCGGGCTGAACTATGTCAAGCGCGATCGCAAGCACGGCGAAAAGATGGGAGACGGGCTTATCCTTGTGGAAGGATATATGGATGTCATCGCGCTGGGATCCGTCGGGATATACGGCGCCGTGGCGGGTATGGGGACCGCGCTCACCGAAGGGCAGGCGCGAGACCTCCGTCGCCTCACCGAAAAACTGTACGTGTGTTACGACGGCGACGGAGCGGGACAAAAGGCGACAAGCAAAAATCTCGACGTGCTGACGGCGGCGGGATTGGATGTCAAAGTCGTGACTCTGCTTGACGGCAAGGATCCCGACGAGACGGTCAGACAGGACGGAAAGGAAGCGTTCGAGGCGCGCGTCGGCGAGGCCCTGCCCGTGATAGACTACAAACTCAAGCTCATCGAGGACGCAAACGAGATGCATTCTCTCGACGGCAGGGCAAAATACGCGAGAGAAGCCGCCAAAGTTCTCAGAGCCATCGAGGACGAAGCGCAGAGGGCGGTTTACATCTCGATCGTCGCTCAAAAGAGCAAGCTCGGCGAGGACAGATTGGAGGCCCTCGTCACCGGGACATCCCGAGGCGCGCAGGATCTGACTCCGCCAAAGAGGCAACCGCTCACGGGGAATCTTCCGACGGGCGGCAGGACGGCGGACGCCAAACAACTTAGGGCGGCGAGAGTGGTGCTTGCCGCGCTCGTGAGGAGGGAGAGTTACGCAGACCCGTCAAGCGTGAAAAAGGCGTGGTTGCCGCTTGCGTCCTACGTGACGATCTTCGAGGCGCTAAGTAGCGACCCGAAATTTTCCGTCGGAAGCATATACAGCTATGTGGAACCCGACGAGGACGTGGACAAACTTGCGACGCTCGCTCTGCCCGAGGACGCCGCCACCGCCAAAAAACTTTATGAAGATTGCCTTGTCTGCCTCGCGGACGCCTTCATATCGTCGCGGCTGAAGGAGCTGAATTCAAGATACGGATCGTTGACCGACGCCGAAGAAAAGAAGGCGACGGTGGAAGAGATATCAAGATTGCAAAAACAACTCAAATCACGGCTCATCGCCGACAAACTGTAATGGGAGGACAAAATGGACAGAGAACAACTTTTGAAACAGGAAATCGATAAGATCATCGCCGCAAACAAGGAGAAAGGTTCCGTCAGCGAGGACGAGATAATGAAAAAATTGGAACATCTCAACGCCTCGGCGGAAGATATGGAAGTTGTGTTCAAGGCGCTCGCGGACGTGGGAATCACGCTCATCGAGGCGCAGGAAGAGGATATCACGGACATCTCCTCGATGCCCGACGGCACCGTGGACGATTCCGTCAAGATCTACCTCAAGGAGATAGGCAAAGTGCCTCTGCTCACCGCCGATCAGGAGATAGAGCTTGCCAAGCGTATGGAGGAGGGCGACGAACACGCAAAAGCGGTCCTCAGCGAGGCGAATCTGAGGCTCGTCGTCTCCATCGCGAAGAGATACGTCGGGCGCGGAATGCAATTTCTCGACCTCATTCAAGAGGGCAATATGGGGCTTATGAAGGCGGTAGACAAATTCGACTATACAAAGGGATTCAAGTTTTCTACATACGCGACTTGGTGGATAAGGCAATCCATCACGCGCGCCATCGCGGATCAGGCAAGGACGATCCGCATCCCCGTGCATATGGTCGAGACAATCAACAAGCAGGTGCGCGCGACAAGGCATCTTTTGCAACAGCTCGGCAGAGAACCCAGTCCCGAGGAGATTGCGGATTATCTCGGTTGTCCCGTCGAGCGCGTGCGCGAGATCCAAAAAATAGCGCAGGATCCCGTCTCGCTTGAAACGCCTATCGGCGAGGAAGAGGACAGCCATCTCGGGGACTTCATCGAGGACAATACGGCGCTGTCTCCGAGTGACGTCGCCGAGAGCAATATGCTCAAAGAGCAACTCATTCAGGTCCTCAACACGCTCACCCCGCGCGAGGAGAAGGTGTTGCGCCTGCGCTACGGACTTGACGACAGCCATCCCCGCACTCTCGAGGAAGTCGGCAAAGAGTTCAACGTCACGCGTGAACGCATTCGTCAGATCGAGGCAAAGGCGCTCAGAAAATTGCGCCATCCCAACCGCCTAAAGAAACTCAAGGATTTCGACTGATGCCCATAAGACTTGACGAAAGACTGTCAAAGATCGCGTCGCTCATCTCGGGCGGCACCGTCGCGGACGTGGGTTGCGACCACGGCAAGCTCGCCTATTATCTCGTGAGTACGGATAGGGCGAGCAAGGCGATTGCCACCGACATCAGCGAAGGCAGCCTCAAAAAGGCGCGCGAACTCGCGTCGGAAAACGGAGCGGACGAGCTGGTGATCACCCGCCTCGGCGACGGGCTTGCTCCCATCGCTAGCGGCGAAGTCGACGCGGTCGTGATCGCGGGATTGGGAGGCGACGTGATCTCGAAAATACTCCTCGACGCGCACAGAGAGGGAAAGCGTTTTCAAAGCTATGTCCTGTCGCCGAACACTCATCCCGAAAAGGCGCGCCGCGCGCTGAGCGAGATAGGTCAAAAGATAACGTACGACAGCGCCGTGGAGTGCGCGGGCAAGCTGTACACGGTGATCGCTTCGCGCGAGGGGCAGGGCGCCCTTGACGAGCTGGAGGAGACCTTCGGCGCATTCTATCTTCGCGACGCGCAGTTTGAAAAGAGGGCGGCACAAGAGCTGAAATATATCGCCTCTCTCATAGGCGGCGGCGCGTCGTCCGACAAGCTGGCGCGCAGGAAGAAATTGCTTGAAACGGCACTTGAGAACATCAAAAAAGAGAGATAAACTATGAAAAACGGAGAGATCATCAAAATTTTGGAGCAACTTGCTCCCGTTGAGATCGCGGAGGAATGGGACAGAGTCGGGCTTATGATTGGTTCGCGCGAGAGCGAGAACACGGGCGTTTTGCTCACCCTCGACGTCACGCCGTCGGCGGTGCGCGAGGCTGAGGAGAAGGGCGCGAATCTCATAGTTTCGCATCACCCTTTCATTTGGGATCCGTTGCCCTGCATCGACGAGGAGGATCCGCGAGGAGCGATGTATGCGAGGCTTATCCGCGAGGGGATAAGCGTATATTCGATGCACACAAATCTCGACAAGGCACGCGGCGGCATCAACGACTATCTCGCAAAGCTGTTCGGCGGCACGGACGTCGAAGAGGACGGCGTGGGACGAGTGTTCTCGACGGGCGGGCTTACCCTCGGCGAGCTTGCGCGGCGCGTGTCCGAGCGGCTTGACGACAAGACGGTGGTAGTCGTTGGCGATCCCGATATGCCCGTAAAAAGGGCGTATGTCGTCGGCGGAGCGGGCGGCAGCGAATACGACAGGACAAAACGGCTTGCCGACGTCCTCATTTCGGGAGAGATGAAGCATCATCAATATCTCGACGCGCCCATAGACGGGTTGGCGTTGATAGAGTTTTCTCACTTTTCAAGCGAGATAATAATGCAGGAAATTTTGAGTGACGCGCTTGCGCCATATTCAATAAAAATATTTAAGGCGACCAAGGTCTGCCCTTTTTGGAGGATCCAAGAACTATGAACTTTGAAAAAATGATCGAGTATCAAAAATGCGACCAAAAATATTCCGTGCTCAACAACGAGCTTGTCAACTCGCAGGAAGGGAAGAGAAAGACGCAGCTCGAGAACCTTATGAGCGACGCTTTCAAAAAGATCGTCGCCCTCAACAAGGACGCGAGCGCAATTCTCGGCTCTTACGCCGCGATCAAGGCGGAACTTGCCGACAAGACAAGCGAGCTTGAAAAATTCGACGGCATATTCGACGACGCCGACGGCGCGGACGATATGGACGCCACGGAGCTGAAATACTATCTCGAAAAGGCGAGCAAAATCAAGGAAGAGCTTGAGAAGATAGAAAAGAGGCTGTCCGAGGCGAGCGCCCAGATGAGAGAAGTGCTCGAAAACTACAATAAAAACAGAAACAACTACAACGGCTGGGCGGGGCAGAAAAAAGCAATCGACGAGAGCTTTATGAAGCGCAGAAGCGAACACGAAGGCGAATTTAAGGCGCTCGAGGCTCAAAAGAAGAAGATCGAGGAGCAATTTCCCGAAGAGATCGCTCTGTACAGAAAAGTTTTGGCGTCCGCAAGGAAATTCCCCGTGCTTGGCGGCTACGATCTGAAGAGCAAGCACTGCCCCTGCTGCGGAATGGAATTTGCGGGAGATACGCTCTCCAAACTCAAAAATCCCGGCGACTACGCAGATTGTCCCAATTGCGGCAGACTTCTGTTTGTTCCCGAGCAAAAGTGATCCGCCGAGGCAAGCAAAAAAAAGGAGAAGACAATGGAAAAGTATTTCAACAGTCCCGATCTGTATCAATTGAACGTCGAGCAAAAGCACGGCGCGGGATTCCCCCTCGACGAGAACGGAAAGAAGAAGATCTCTCTGCTCAACGGGGAGTGGAATTTCAAATATTATGTGTCGGCAACGCTGCTCGATCTCGATCCCGACGACTGGGACGTCATCGAGGTCCCGTCCGATTGGCAACTGAAGGGTTATGACAAACCCATCTACACAAACATCAGATATCCGAAACCCATAGACTCGAAGCACCCCAACAAGCCGCACATCGACGAGGAGACGGACACCTGCGGCGTGTATATGCGCAAGTTCACGCTCGACGAGATCGAGGGAAGCGTACATATCAATTTCGCGGCGAACAGCAGCGCGCAACTGTACATCAACGGGCAATTCGTTGGTTACAGCGAGTCGTCCTTCGACTATCAGCAGTACGATATCACCCCCTTTGTCCGCGTCGGCGAGAACGAGGTGAAGATCGTTGTTTTCAGATATTCGATCGGCAGCTATCTCGAGGATCAGGATATGTGGCGCCTGTCGGGACTTTTCCGCGACGTGACGTTGATTTTCGAACCCAAGATCGCAATCAAGGATATTTTTGCCCGCGCGCAGTTCGAGGACGGATACGAAAGGGCGGAATTCAAGGCGGACGTGGACATCGCAAACGTGCTTGACGACGACGCGGAGGACGTCCTGCTCGAGGCGGAACTTCTCGACGCGGAAGGGCAGAGCGTTTTGCGCTCGGATTTCACGATCGTCGGCATAGACAAGGGCGAGCATAAGCATATCGCGCTCGAGCAGAAAATAGACTCGCCGAGGCTTTGGAGCAGTGAGGACCCCTATCTTTATCGTCTGCGCGTCAAGCTCTTCGCGCTTATCGGGGGGCAGAAAAAATTCGCGGATATGCGCGAGTTGAATTTCGGATTCAGAGAGATAAAGATCGTGCCTATGAAGGACGGCAAACAGCCCTACATTATGCTCAACGGACAAAAGCTCAAGATCAGAGGCGTCAACAGACACGAATTTCATCCCGATTTCGGTCACGCCGTTCCCGCGGAGTACACCGAGCGCGACATTGTGATCCTCAAGCGCAACAACGTCAACTCCATAAGGACTTGCCACTATCCCAACAGCCGAGAATTTTACGATCTGTGCGACAGATACGGGATGATGGTGATGAGCGAAAACAACCTCGAGACGCACGGCATCGCCGCCAAAGCGCCCAAAAACAATAAGCGTTGGACGGAGCGCATTTGCTGGAGAATGCAGAATATGGTGCGCACCTATCGCAATCATCCCTGCATACTTTTCTGGTCGCTGGGCAACGAGAGCGGATACGGCAAGGCGTTGGTCGAAGCGAAAAAAGCCGCGCTCGAGCTGGATACCACCCGCCCCATACATTACGAGCCTGATTTTTATATCAAAACGTCGGACATTATGAGCGAGATGTACACCAAAGAGGAGAAGATGGAAGAGATCGCGCTCAACAAGTGGCATCGCCACTCGATGGCGACGTGGGCGCCGCTTGGGCATATGCTCGCGCCGCACAACTACAAGGACAAGCCCTTCATTCAGTGCGAGTACGCGCATTGTATGGGCAACAGCCTTGGCAATTTCAAGGATTATTGGGATCATTTTCTCAAGCACGATCGCCTCTCGGGCGGCTACATCTGGGACTTCGCGGATCAAGGCATAAAGCGCGTTCGCCCGGACGGCACCGTGGAATACACCTACGGCGGCGATTGGGGGGATGAACCCAACGACGGCACGTTTGCCTTTAACGGCATCCTGCGCGCGGACCGCACCCCCAACCCCGCGCTGTACGAAGTGAGAAAAGTGTATCAACAGGTCAATTTCCGTTTGGAAGGCGGCGCTCTGCACATTGACAACAGATATATGTTCACAAATCTCGACCGCTTCGGACTCAAGCTGGAGCTTGTCGAAAACGGCGAATGTGTCAAGACATTCACGTTGCAGATGCCCTCCGTCGAGCCGCTTTCGTCGGGCGAAACGGAGCTTCCGTATGACCTTATCAACGAGGCGTCAAAGTACGACGGCGAGGCGTATGTCAACTGCTATGCCACATCGCTTGTCGACGATGGCGTTTTCAAGGAGGGCGAGGCTATCGCGGAAGAGCAACTGACGCTCAAAGATTACATCCCCAAGCAGTTCGTCGTTGCGGACGGTAAGACGGTTTTCCAAGAGGACGGCAAGATCTTGCTCGAACACGGCGGCGTCAAAGCGACGGTCAATCGCAACAGCGGCTTTATCACCTCGCTCATCATAGACGGCGAGGAAAAACTCGCTTCCCCCATACGTCCCAACTTCTGGCGCGCTCCCATCGACAACGACAAGACGCCGCAAGTGCCGACCATCGCGAGGCGCATTTTGGGCAAGCTGTTCTTCAAGGCCTGCTCCGAGCGGCTTGTCAAATCCAATATGGTCTGCACCGACAAGACGGTGGAGATAGATTGGTCGTGTATGCCGCAGCTCTGCTCGCTCAAGACCGTGTACGAGATAGGCGCGGACGGATTGCACATCTCGATGCGCGTCAAGAACAGCTTCTACAGTCTGCCGCGCTTCGGCTTCCGTATGGAGCTGAAAACTTCGGACGACGTCAGATTTTTCGCGAGAGGTCCGCACGAGAACTATTGCGACCGCAAAGCCGCCGCAAAACTCGGCATATACGAGGGCAAGATCGCCGATTTCGAACATAACTATCTCGTCCCGCAGGAGAACGGCAATCACTGCGACGCGCGTTTCGTCACCGTCGGCGGCGAGAAAGGAGTCACCTTCTCGGCGGTGGAAAAACCCATCGAATTCAGCGTACACGACTACACGCAGGAAGCCCTTGAGGAAGCCACCCACGCCCACGAGCTTGTGCACGGCGACACGATCGAGGTGTGCATAGACGGCGCGCAACGCGGAGTCGGCGGCGATGTTCCCGCTCTCGCTTGCACCAAGAAAAAGTACAAAATACGCCCCAACCGCGTGCATCAATTCAGCTTTACGATAAAATAAGACAAAATCAAAAATTACAACCTATTTGCAAAAAAGCCGTTTTATGACTGCAATTCGGTCATATAAACGGCTTTTTTGGTAAAACAGAAAAGCGCATTATTCCAATTTGGTAAAACAGAAAAGCGCATTATTCCAATTCAATATCAACTTTTATTCGCGACAGACGTCTCATATCAAACGCCTTATCTTCGTGCGCTATTGTGCGTTTTCATTGGAAGCGGAGCGAGAGAACTTGCTCTCGGGTGCTGAGTGCGCAGCACGATCCGCTCAAAATTGTTCAGCGCTCAACGCTTTTCTGCGCAAAGCCCAAAGAGCGCCCCGCAATTTTATCACTACTCTGCGCACAAAAAATATACGCTGCGCATATTTGCATGCCGGAAGGCGCAAGAAGCCGCTCCAAGATGCATATGCTTGCTGTTTTTTGTGCTTGGGGATGCATCTACGGCGCTTTTTATAGAATAATAGGGTTCAACGCCCAACAGTGGAAAGAAAATCCCTGCCTATCTTGAACAAAGATAGGCAGGGATTGGCGTTCTCCCAAGGAGACCGCCGGAACTGGCGTTCCTGGCGGGAGTCGTTCAACAGCGATTGTTAGCCAAAGGCTCAATCGCGTGCAGCACGACCAAGGGCAGGGCATTGCAGAGCAATGCGCGTGTTTTTAAAACACGCAGGTTCGAATCCCTCAAGGGAAAGAAAATCCCAACCTATCAGTTCAAGATAGGTTGGGATTGGCGTTCCTGGCGGGAGTCGAACCCACGACCTTCCGCTTAGGAGGCGGACGCTCTATCCTACTGAGCTACAGAAACATTGCTATATGATTATACATCCGAAAGCGACGTTTGACAAGCGAGTTGCCAAAACATATTTACTATTTTTGCAGAGAGGAGTGGATTTTTTGTGTTTTTGATGGGATTTTGCCGAGCGTGTACGTTTTGCGATGGGCGACGGGAGAGCGTGGAGGAGCGCAACGAGTATAAGAGCGGCAGAGTCAATACGCAAAACGTGTGGGGAAACTGTCGGCGGGATATTCGGCGTGTTGCGGCGTGGTAGCGATGGGCATAAAACGGCGATTTGCTTGTCGATTGCGTATTGACGGGGCATATCGAACTTGATATAATTGGGGCAGAAAATAACGAATGCGAGAGGTTTTTATGAAGCGAAACGGGATGTGTCCTATCTGTTATGTAAAGCAACTGTTTTTGAAGCGCAAGCCGACAAGCGTACAGCCTGTGTTTGAGGATTACGACAGCGGCGCGGCAAAGACTCCGCCGATGGGGTGGTCCAGCTGGAACACTTTTCACAATCACATCAACGAGAATATGATTCTCGAGATGGCGGAGGCGCTCAAAGCGCAGGGACTGGACAAGGCGGGCTATGTCTATGTCAATATGGATGACAATTGGCAGTCCAATCAACGCGATCTGAGCGGCGATCTGGTGGGGGACTACGAGACGTTCCCGAGCGGCATACCCGCGCTCGTTGAAAAGATCAACGCGCTTGGACTCAAACTTGGCGCGTACACTTCAAACGGCACGCTGACCTGCGAGGATCTGCCCGCGTCGCTCGGGCGCGAGAGGCAGGACGCATACCGCCTCGCGAAATGGGGCATAGAGTATTTCAAATACGATTTTTGCCATCATCGCTACATCCCCGTCTACGCTCCGCTCATCTACAGCGTCAGCGTCTCGCGATTTGATGGGAAGGCGACGGAATATTCCGTGCAAAACGCGCGTCTGAGCGGGATTGCAAGATATATGACGGACAAAAAATTGCCCACGGGGCGTTATGTCGGCGGATTGGACAAAAACCTCGGCAGGCTGACCTACGACAACATCGAAGCTCCCGAGGACGGCGAATATGTGCTTACCCTCAACATCAAAAAATACGGCGGATACGAGAAGTACATCGTCGCCAAAGTCAACGACGGCGAGGAGTATGAAATAGACTTCCCTCCGCAAAAACACTTCAATGTGACGGCGCGCTTCCAGACGGTGGTCGCCCTCAAAGCGGGCAAGAACAAGATAGAGTTGTTCAACCCCATCACGTCCAAAGCGGACAGCGAGATGTATCAATATCGCCGAATGGGCAAGGCGCTCAAAGAGGGCGCGCAACTTGTCGCGAAAGAAAACGGCGCTCCCGTAAAACCCATCGTTTTCTCAATTTGCGAATGGGGCTGGGGCAAGCCGTACAATTGGGGCGCGAAGGCGGGCAATCTGTGGCGCACTACGCCCGACATCCGTCCTTGGTGGTGGTGGATCAAGATGATCTACAATCACAACGTCAAGCTGTACGAACATTCGGGTCCGGGGCATTACAACGACCCCGATATGCTCGAAGTGGGCAACGGAGACCTCTCCTACAATCAAAACGTTTCGCACTTCTCGCTTTGGTGTATGATGAATTCGCCGTTGATCTTGGGCAACGACCTGCGCACTATGAGCGAGCAGGTCAAGGCGATCGTCACCAACAAGAACCTCATCGCCATCAACCAGGATCCCCTGTGCAAACAGGCAAAGCGCGTCAAAAAAGGAGGCGTTGACGTGCTGGCAAAGCCGCTCGCGGACGGCGCAACGGCGATCGCATTCTTCAATAAAACGGGAAGGACGAGGAAGATCAAGTATGACCTTAACAAGTTGCTCGACGACAAATATATCGCCTTGAACAAGCGGGCGAGCTATCGACTCGAGGAGCAATGGAGCGGAGAAACGCTTGAAACATCGGGCAAGATCGACCTTGCGCTTGAGAAGCATCAAACCAAAGTGTATTTGATCAAATAACAAAAACGCGGGTTAACAATGCAAAATCGACACGTTAAACATCCGTTTGGTCCTGTAATCACTCCGCAAGCGCGTATTCTCATTTTGGGCAGCGTGCCGTCTTTGAAGTCGGTGGAATTCGGATTTTACTATATGCATCCGCAAAATCGGTTTTGGAAAGTGCTTGAAAAATTGCTTGGCGAAGAGCTGTATTCGGCGCCCATATCAACTCGCGCCGCCATACTCGATCGCCGCGGCGTCGCCTTGTACGACAGCGTCGAGGAATGCGACATCACGGGCAGCAGCGACAGCGCGATATCGAGCGTCATCCCCGCGGACCTGCCCGCGCTTCTCAAGGGGACAAAAATCGCGCGCATTTTCTGCAACGGCAACGCTTCCTACCTGTACGCGGTGAAATACCATCCCGAGCTGAGTGAAAAAATGATCAAACTTCCGTCCACATCCCCCGCCAACGCCGCCTATTCGTTTGACAGGCTGTGCGACGAGTGGCGCGAGATTTTGAATTGGCTGTAGATTTTGCAATAAGGATTTTTCCCGTTTGTACTTGTTCGGGCGCAGGAAAGTAGACGGCATTGGCAAGTGAAATTCGGACTATGCTCAATATGACGGGCAAACAGGAACTTAGGCTATTTTAAGTTGATACAAGGCGCCCGAATGGTATGGGCGCATACGATCAAGAAAAAGGCGCGTATGTTGTGACGGAAGCACAACATTCGCGCCTTTAATCTTGTAGCGCAGGGGCGACGCCCATTGGGAGGGCGAAACTCCGAATATAAAATACGAAGGGAGAATTGCTCGCAAAAGAAATCACACGTTGATGCGGAAGAGGACGACGTCGCCTTCTTGCATCACATAGTCTTTGCCTTCGCTGCGGACTTTTCCGCGCTCCTTGGCGGCGTTGAATGAGCCGCACTCGAGCAGAGTCTCGTAGTCCACGATCTCGGCGCGGATGAAGCCTCTTTCGAAATCGCTGTGGATCTTTCCCGCGGCTTCGGGGGCTTTTGTCCCCTTGACGATGGTCCAAGCGCGCGTCTCTTTTTCGCCCGCGGTGAGATAGCTGATGAGGCCGAGCAGTTTGTAGGACGCTTTGACAAGGCGATCGAGGCCGCTCTCCGAAAGTCCGTATTCTTCCATAAACATAGCGCGCTCGTCGTCGGCGAGCGAGGAGAGATCCTCTTCGAGTTTTGCGCACAGCACAATACACTCGCTGCCTTCCGCGGCGGCGATGCGTTGCACTTCGTCGGTGTAGGCGTTGCCCGCTATCCCATCCTCGTCCGTGTTGGCGACATAGATGACGGGCTTTGACGTGAGCAAAAATTGCGCGTCTATGAAAGATTTGAACTCCTCGTCCGCTTCGAGTGTGCTGAGGCGTTTGCCGTCCTCGAGGCACTTTTTCATAATGTTCAGACGATCTATGTCCTCTTGATATTTTTTGTCCGCTTTGACCATACTGAGCGCCTTTGTCATACGGCGGTCGAGGGTCTCGAGATCGGCGAAGATGAGTTCGAGATTTATCGTCTCGATGTCGCGGGCGGGATTCACGCTGCCGTCGACGTGAGTGATGTTTTCATCGTCGAAACAGCGTACGACGTGTACGATGGCGTCCACTTCGCGGATGTGAGAGAGAAATTTGTTGCCTAAGCCTTCGCCTCGGCTCGCGCCCTTGACCAGCCCCGCGATATCCACAAACTCAAGCGAGGTGGGGGTGATCTTTTTGCTGTCGTACAGCGCGGCGAGCTTTTCGAGCCTTTCGTCGGGGACGGCGACGACGCCGACATTCGGCTCTATGGTGCAAAAAGGATAGTTTGCCGCCTGCGCGCCTGCCTTGGTGATCGCGTTGAACAGCGTGCTTTTGCCTACATTGGGCAAACCGACAACTCCGAGCTTCATAAAAAACTCCTTTGCTCAAGACCGAGGTCTAAAAGCGATTGCAAGAGAATATCTATTGGTATTATAAACAAATCGAGGAGAATAGTAAAGCGGAAATTTCGCTTTGGATGTCAATATGGCTTGGTGGGAAGCGTTGATCTTGGGCATAGTGCAGGGCGCGAGCGAGTTTTTGCCGATATCGTCGTCGGGACATCTGCTGTTGCTTGAAAAATTGGGGATAGGCAGCGAGAGTTTGCCCTTCAACATAGCGGTGCATATCGGCACGCTTGTCGCGGTGCTTATCGCGATGCGCAAGCGGATATGGCAGTTGATGAGGCGACCGTTTCAAAAATTGACGGGCCTCATTTTGCTTGCGACCCTCCCCACTGTGCTTATCGCTCTCGTGTTCAAATTTGCCGCGCCCGCCCTTTTGGACGGCAAACTTTTGGGCTTCGGATTTGTGCTTACGGCGTGTCTGCTCTTTGCGGGAGAAAAGCTGAAAATTGCAAAATCGACACTTCTTACCCCAAAAATAAGCGTTTTAACAGGCGTTTTGCAAGGAATCGCCGTTTTGCCCGGAGTGTCTAGAAGCGGCGCGACGGTGTCCGCAATGACCCTCTCGGGCGTGGACAGGAACGAGGCGGCGGATTTCTCGTTTTTGCTGTCCGTGCCGATCATAGTGGGTTCCGCGCTTTTGGAAGGCTTTGATATATTCAGGGGCGGCGCGACCCTCGACATAGGCTGGCTCCCTATGCTCGTCGGCGTCGTGGCGGCGTTTTTGTCGGGGCTTGTCGCGATCGCCTTCTTCCTCAAACTTATAAAAAATCACACGCTCTTGCCCTTCGCCGTCTACACACTTCTGCTCGGCATTGCCGTGACCTTGCTCCCGCTCTTCGGCGTGAAAATTTAGCTATGAGTCAAAAAATGGATGTGAATATAAAAAGAAAGATGCTTGAGCATAAAACTCAAGCTCGTTTAATTTTTCGAGTTTTCGTCGGGAACATAACAAATGACGTCCTCAACTTTGCAATCGAGGATCCTGCATAGGTCGTCGATCTTGGACGTGCTTATGCCTTCATTTTTGCGCAGACGGTCTATCGTGGCGCTGCTTATGCCAAACTTGTTGATAAGCGCGTAGGTAGACACATTTTTTGCCTTGATTGTCCGCCAAAACGGGTCGTAAATTATCATACTCCAATTATCATTTATGGTTATTATATTGACAATAGTCAATATTATGACTATACTGTATATTGTGAACATTGGCTCTCTCGCCCAAAACAAGAATCCAATCGGCATAACCAACCGTTTGGCGACTTTGTTTTCGGCGGCAATTCAGGCGGTCGCACGCGTCAAAATATAAAGGTTGTTGACTACGCGCGGACAGAGTGCTATAATTGTGACACCACAAACTTAAATATTTCTTTTTCGACGCACTTACAATTGGTAACAAGTGCATTTCTTGATATGCGTCGAAAGAGCATTTAAGTTTGTGGTGAACGGCAAGAGTGCGCTTGTTATATTTCTGTAGAGTGTAGCGGTGCGCCTTGTCGGGCGCATTTTTGTTTTGTATAACAAAGGGTTTTCAACCCAATAGGAGAACAGATATGAAGCATAAAAGTAAATTCTTGGCAGTTTTGCTTGCGGTGGCATTTTTGATCGCTGTCCTTTCGCTGACCTTGGTCGCCTGCGGAGAACCGGATCATAGGCATAGATACATGTTTGTGGGAGCAAAATCACCCACGTGTACCGAGGACGGCAACATTCAATATTACATCTGCAAATGTGGCAAATTTTTTGACGGAGACAAGCAAGAAATAGAAGAGTCGCAAACAGTTATTCCCGCAACGGGACACGATAAAGTGACGACAAGTTGGGAGAGCGACGGAACTTCGCATTGGCATAAGTGCAACAATTGCGACGCCAAATTTGACCTTGCCTCTCATATGACTGCCGACGAGTGGATAGAAGACAGCGAAGCGTCTTGCACGGCGAAGGGACATCACCACAAAGAGTGCGAGGTTTGCGGATATCATATGGTTGAAGAGGACTATGGAGAAATGTTGCCTCATGAGTGGGAAGAGAATCTCACGGCAGACAATCATAAAAAGTGTTCTATTTGTGGAACTGAGGAAACACTTTATGAAGAGCGAGACGGCAAGATATATTTCGGCGAGTATCCGCAGACAAAAGAAACAGACAATGGCATAACCGCCACGCTTGCGCAGATGTCCGGCAACAGACCCGTGAGAGGCAACAGCGGCGAATGGACGGATTATGGCTATTACATCAACGGAAGCACGTCGGAGTATATGTGGTATATAGACCTCGAGTATGGCGGGGAGAGATACCGCGGAGTGTACTTCACATCGTACAGGCCGTATTACACGACAAACAGCAGTTCAACAGGTAATAGTAATCAAGACGATAACGGATATTACACCAACACGCTGTATTGGTTCAAGTGGGAGCCCATCGAGTGGCGTGTGCTTGAAAGAACGGATGGCGAAGCCTTCTTGATGAGCAACGTCATTTTGGACAGTCAGCAATATTATCGTACGACCAGCGGAACGCGCAGTATCGATGGAAAGACAGTATATCCCAACAACTACAAAGAGAGCGACATCCGCGCCTGGCTCAACGGCACATTCTATAATTGGGCGTTTGACGAATTCGAGCAAGTAATCATCAATGAAACGCTTGTGGACAATAGTGCAAGTACAACGTCAAGCAGTTCCAACAGCTATGCTTGCGAAAACACCAATGACAAGGTATTCCTGCTCAGCTACAAGGATGTGTTGAACACAAGCTATGGCTTCAACTTAAGCAGCGGCAACTATGATACAGCGAGACGCTTGAAGACGACAGGCTATGCGCAATCACAAGGCGCAGATACGTTGACGAACAGCAGTTACAGAGGGAACGGTATGTGGTGGCTGCGTTCGCCTCTCGACTACGATAGTAGCCGCGCGCTCAGCGTCAACGGCGATGGCAATGCTGACTGCAACGATTATGTCAACTACACTAGTACCGGCGTTGTCCCCGCTTTGCGGATTACCCTGTTATACTAATGCGGTTCCCGCTATCAAGATAACGCTTTGAGTGATGTGGCACGATAACAGTATAAAACAAAATCGGCTCGAAAATTTCGAGCCGATTTTGCTTTGCGTTTCATAATGTTTCATTTCATTTTGCTCGGGAAAGGGCAAAATTTATCATCAGATTTGCGTTTTTGGCAAGCGTCGAGGCTTACTGTATCCTCTCAAAGTCGCTGGCGCCGTGCTTGCAGAGGGGGCAGACGAAGTCCTCGGGGAGTTCGTCGCCTTCGTAGACGTAGCCGCACACTTTGCACACCCAGCCCTTCTTGTTCTCGGTCTGCGGGCGGGGTTTGACGTTTTGCTGATAGTAGGTGTATGTCATCGTCTCGACGGGGGAGATGACGCGCGACTCCGTGACGGTGCAGACAAACATAGTATGCGTGTCGAGGTCCACGGTGCTTTCCACCTTGAGGGACATAAAGGAGTTGATGTAGCGGGGCAGGAAGATGAGGCCGTTGTCGGAGCGCAAGATCTCCTCGCAGTCCGCAAACTTGTTGCAATCTCTGCCGCTTCTGAAGCCGAAATTCTCAAACACTTTGAAAGGCGCTTCAACCGAGAGGCAGTTGACGTTGAGAAGTCCCGTCTTTTTGATGATGTCGTGGGAATAATTCGCTTTGTTGATGGTGACGCCTATGCGGTTTGGCGTGTTGGTGAGCTGCGTCACGGTGTTGACGATGAGGCCGTTGTCCTTTGCGCCGTCGCGGGAGGTGACCACATACAGCCCGTATCCGATGTTGAACAGCGCCTTCAGATCGACCTTGTCCGCGTCCTGTCCGCGCGCGATATAGTCGCAACAAAGCTCCGTGGCGAGCGCCTCGAGTTGCGCCTCGCTCTCCGCGTTGAGAGCGGAAAGAATGCGCACGTTATGCTCCGCATACGTGAGGTTTTTGCAACCCTCGAGCAAGCCCTTCATCACGCGCGTCGCCATTGGCGCCCAACTGCCGTTTTCGATGAAAGCGATATGCCTGTTTTGGAAGTTGCGCTCCGTAAGGTGGTTGATGAACTCGCGCATAAAGGGGAAGATCTCCGCATTGTATGTCGTTGTGGCAAGCACGAGTTTGCCATATCTGAAGGCGTCCTCGACGGCCTCCGCCATATCGTCGCGCGCAAGGTCTGTGACGACGACTTTGGGACAGCCCTTTTCCTTCAATTTTTGCGCGAGCTTTTCCACCGCCGCTTTGGTGTGGCCGTAGACGGAGGTGTAGGCGATCATTATGCCGTCCGACTCCACGCCGTATGACGACCAGATGTTGTAGAGGTTGAGATAGTAGCCGAGATTTTCGCTGAGAACGGGACCGTGAAGAGGGCAGATGATTTGAATGTCCAAATTCGCCGCCTTTTTGAGGAGCGCCTGCACCTGCGCGCCGTACTTGCCCACGATGCCGATATAATATCTTCTCGCCTCGCACGCCCAATCCTCGTCCGCGTCCAGCGCGCCGAACTTGCCGAATCCGTCCGCCGAGAACAGCACCTTATCCTTGCTGTCGTAGGTGACGATGACTTCCGGCCAATGCACCATAGGCGCGGTCACAAAAGTCAGCGTATGCTCGCCGAGGGAGAGCGAATCGCCTTCGCCCACGACTATGCGGCGATTTTCAAACTCCGTGCCGAAAAATTGCCCCATCATCTTGAACGCTTTCGCGGACGAAACGACGGTCGCTTTCGGATATCGCGACATAAACAGGGCGATGTTTGCGGAATGATCCGGCTCCATATGTTGCACGATGAGATAGTCCGGCGACTTTGCCCCCAGAGCGCCCTTGAGGTTGGCGAGCCACTTGTTGCCAAAGCGGGCGTCCACGGTGTCGAACACCGCGATCTTTTTGTCGATGATGACGTATGAATTGTACGCCATACCGTTTTCGACGACGTATTGCCCTTCAAACAGATCGATGTCGCGATCGTTTACGCCGACATACTTGATGTCGTTTGTGATGAACATATATACCTCCGAAAAAAGTTTATTTCCGATTGGCTATTATAACATACATAAACAAGGTTTACAAGCATACCCCGCAATTTTGCCCCGCAAAATGTCATCCTGCGCCTGTCGAAGGAACATATTGTAAATGCTTGGACATAGTTTGGGGAGAGAATCAAGTGAATGAGCGTGGGAGGCTCGGACAGGGGAATAGAAACCCAACCTCTCCCTTCGTTACGTGCAGCGATGAGTTGGGTACTGGTATGAGCATAACGTTCCGCCACACTCCACTCAGGACTCCCCGGCTATACCCCATAAAATTCGTTCCACGAGCTGTGCATTTCTACACTGTGTCGCATTGTCGCTCATTTCTATGGGGACCCCGATGTCGCTCAGACAAGCGTAACGTTATGCGCGCAAACTCCTTATTAACGCTACGTTGCGGCAGGGCGGGAAGGGGCTGCGCTTGCTCACCGCGATACGTCGTGCAGACAAGTCTGCAATTATGCCACTTGTTCGGGGACAAAAAACAGAACTGTCCCCTCACTGCGTACTTGGGTAAATCCCGCTCGCTCCGCGGGTCGCTCGGACACGGCAAAGTCCGAGTATAAGCGTGCTAAGGCAAAGGGAAGTTGAATAATAGGCGCGCACACAAAACGATTTACAATCTCACCATACGATAGCCGACGCCGATGTGGGTTTGGATGTACTGTTTTTCGCTGTCGGCGCTCTCGAGTTTTTTGCGGAGAGTCGCCATAAACACGCGCAAAGACGCGATGTCGTTGTCCCAGCAGCTTCCCCACACGTTTTGCGTGATGAACTTGTGCGTGAGGACTTTGCCTACGTTTTGCGCGAGCAGGCAGAGCAACTTGTATTCGATGGAAGTCAGATGAAGTTCTTCGCCGTCCAAAAACACGCAACCCGCGGCGTAATCAATCTTCAATCCGCCGTTTTCAAACACGGAAGAGGAGCTTGCGTTGTTGGAGTAAGCCAGGCGGCGCTGGGTGGCTCTTATGCGGGCGAGGAGTTCCTCGACGGAAAACGGTTTTGTGAGATAGTCGTCCGCGCCTGCGTCAAGAGCGGCGATCTTGTCCGTGTCGTCGCTGCGGGCGCTTATGACGATGATGGGCGTGATCGCCCAACCGCGCACTTGTTTTATGACCTCAACGCCGTCCATATCCGGCAATCCGAGGTCGAGCAGAATGATGTCGGGGCTTCTTGTCGCCGCCTGCGAGGCGCCTTCTTTGCCCGACGCCGCCGTGATGAAATTGTATTCGTTCGCTTTGAGGGTCGCGGCGATCAGGTTGCGCACGGAGGAGTCGTCCTCGACCACCAGGATCAAAGGCTTATTCATTGATCTTTATCTCCTTTTTTGCAAGTTCAAACGAAACTACGGTGCCGTGAGGCAGGTTGTCGGCGACCTCGATCTTGCCGCCGTGCGCCTCGATGACCGCTTTGCACAGGTACAGTCCAAGCCCAAGTGAGCGTCGGCTGTCGGACGGACTTTCCTCTCCGCGATAAAATTTTTCGAAGATGTGAGGCTTGTCCTTGTCCGAGATGCCGTTGCCGTCGTCCGCGACGGAAACGCGCACGTCGTCGCCCGCGTCCTCTATGCGCACCTCGATGCTCGAACCGGACGGCGTATATTTGATGGCGTTGTCGATGAGATTGACCAAAACCTGCACTATGAGTTTTGTGTCCACGCTCACAAACATCATCTCGCCGCTCGACGTGAGGCGGAGCGTGTGATCTTCCGCGCGTTTGAGACAATAGTTGACGGCGGCGTCGGCGATGTCGTCGATAAGCTCGTTTGAGAAGCGCAATTGAAGTTTGCCGTCCTCCATCCTCGTCGAGGCGAGCAGGTTTTCGGTGAGATTGATGAGCCAATCGGAATCCTTCAGAATGTCCTGCAACAACTGCTTTCTTGTGTCGGGATCGAATTTCTCGCCGTTTTCGAGCAGGTTGGCGGCGTTGCCCGAGATGGACGTGAGCGGCGTGCGCAGATCGTGAGAGATGGATCTCAAAATGTTTGCGCGCAATTGCTCGTTGCTCGCCACAACGGCGACTTGCTCCTTTTCGCGCCTGTTTCTCTCGTTGTCGAGGGCGAGGGCGCACTCCAACGCGACCGACATAAACGTATCGCGATCAAATGCGCTAAGCGCCGATCCGTCGACGCCTATGGCGCCGTAAAGCATATCGTTCACGCTGAGCGGCAGGTAGAAAAATTTGGATCCGAGCTGCCTCTCTCCGCCCTTTGCAGAATTGCTTCTTGTGGCAAATTCAGCACTTTTTCTTTCTATTTCCACATCATAAACCGCTTGATTTGCGATATTGGCGGGGAAATATGTCGCTTCGAAATTCTCGTCGAAGATGAGAACGTCGGTCGAAAAAAGTTTGATGAGCTGTTGCGCGGTCAAGGTGAGGATGCGACTGCTGTCCGTTGCGGACAACAGCAATTTGTTGGTGTCAAACAGCAGTTTGAGCCTGTGCGCGATCTTGTGGGAATGCTCCTCTTGATTTTTGTAGCGCTGGGCGAATATGCCCGAGATGAGCGCCGTGAGCAACATAATGAGCAGAGTCACGGGATAGCCCGTCGCATACGATCCGAAGGAGAAGTCCGGTCGGGAAAACAGAAAGTTGAAAAGCAACACGCCCGCGATCGAGCATAACAAACTGTAGACGACGTTTGAGGTGACCACCGACGTGACCAGCACGCCCAATGTGTACACCATAATCATATTCGAGTCCGCAAATCCGAGCTTTTGAAACAGATAGCAAAGCAGAGTGGAAAGCCCCAAGATGAGCAAACTCAGCAGGGAATTTTTGAGTATCTCAAGCCAATCTATGCCTTTTTTTGTGGGGATGTAGCGGTTTTCGGCGGATATGTCGGGGATGATGTGTATCTCAACTTCGGGAGCGTACGCCAACAGATTTTCAACAAGGTTGGAGCTTTCAAACACCCTCTTTTTTGTGAATGTGCTTCTGCCAATGACAAGTTTTGTGATGCCCGCCGCCTCTGCGAAGCGGGCGATCTGATACGCGATGTCGTCGCCGAACACGGTTTCCACTTCGGCGCCCAACTCCTTTGCGAGCGCGATGTTGTCCGCAAGGCGCGCCTTGTTTTCGGCGGAGGCTTTTTCAAAATCCGCAGTCTCGACAAACAGCGCGGTGAATTTTGCGCCGTACGCCTTTGTCATTTGGGCGGCGGTGCGGATGATCCGCGCGTTGGACGGCGCCGATGACAGACACGCAAGCACGTGTTCGCCGCGAATGTCGCCGTTAGAGATTTGAACGGTGTCGTTTTCCATACGCGCACATTATATCACATCGGACGCGCCGTGTACATCGTTTTTATGATATCGCCTCCGCGGAGCCTATCGGGAAATCAGAAATGCAGGCACTTTTTGATCGCCTTGATGTTGCCCGCGACATACAGCGACATATTCCCGTCGAGCGCGGTCTCGGGGTTGATGCCAAGCTCGATGGTGCCGTTTTTCTTTATGCCCAAGACGTTGACGCCGTATTTTTTGCGGATGTCGAGGTCGATGATGCTCTTGCCGAGCCAATTCTCGGGGACTTTGGTCTCGAGGATGGAGATCTCGCCGTCGATGGGGATAAAATCGAGAATGTTTTGCGACGAGCATTTGACAGCCGTCCATTTTGCCAATTCTTTTTCGGGATAGACGACCTCGTCCGCGCCGTTTCTCAGCAGGAATTTTTCGTGTACGTCTGTCGCCGCGCGCGCGATTACGTGTTGCGCGCCAAGCTCCTTGAGAAGGGACGTCGTTTCAAGCGAGCTTTGAAAGTGGTCGCCGATCGCCACGATCGCCGCGTCATAATTGTCCACGCCGAGGGAGGAGAGGAAAGCCTTGTCGGTGCTGTCGCCGATCTGGGCGTTGGTCACAAAGTTGAGGACGGCGTTGACTCTCGCCTCGTCGCAGTCCACCGCCATAATGCGGTGATCGAGTTTGAACAGTTCTTCGGCGATGTGCCTGCCGAAACGGCCAAGCCCTATGAGCAGAATGTTTTTCATATGTCTCCTTTATGCCGCCCAAGGCGTGCCTCGGCGGTTTGTTGCTATGTTATTTTGTCAGCCCACCGTGATTTTTTCTTCGGGCAGTTTGGACGCGATCTTTTCTCCGGACGTGAATGCCGCAAAGACGAGCGTCAGTCCGCCCACTCTGCCGAGATACATCAGCGCGATGAGAATGAGTTTGGAGCCTACTGTCAGCGTGGGCGTGATGCCGAGGGTGAGTCCGACCGTCCCCACTGCGGACGCCGTCTCAAACAGGCATTGGATGAGCGGCGCGTCCTCGATCCCGCTTATCGCCATCCCGCCGAAGAGGAAGAGCGCCAGATACAGCACGAGTATTGCGACCGCGCCTTTGACCGTACCTATGGGAAGTCGGCGTTTGAGGAAATTGACGTCCTCTTTGCGGCGGAACACGGAGATCGCGGTGATGATCAGCACGGCGACGGTCGTCGTTTTCATACCGCCCGCCGTGGAGCCGGGGGAGCCGCCCACGAGCATAAGGAAGATCATAAATGCAAGTCCGGTGTCGCTCATCTGAGTGAGGTCCGCGGTGTTGAATCCCGCCGTCCTTGTGGTGACGGATTGGAAGATCGACGTCCAGATCCTCTCGCCGATCTTCATATCGTCAAACTCAAAGAAGAAGAAATACAGCGCGGGCAACACAAGAAGGAAGGCGTTCAAGATCAAAATGACTTTGCTCTGCAGGGAATATGCGTGCAGATGATGCCTGTGTTTGACGACGTCGTGAACCGTCCAGAATCCTATGCCGCCCACGACGATGAGAATGACGATCGTGATGTTGAGCAGAGGATTTGTCGCGTACGCCGTCAGAGAGGAGTATCCCTTGCCGACGATATCGAATCCCGCGTTGCAAAACGCCGATATGGAGTGGAACAGGCTGTACCATATGCCGATCGCGCCGAATTGCTTGCAAAACACGGGCAACAGCAGGATGAATCCCGCGAATTCCATAATTAGCGTGAACAACAGCACAAATCCCGTCAGGCGCACGATCCCGCCGATGGAAGGCGCCGAGATGACTTCCTGCAAAGTGCTGCGCTCCAGCAGACCAATGCGCCGTCTTGCGAGCATAGATATGAAAGCGGCAAAGGAAACGACGCCCATTCCGCCGATCTGTATGAGCAAGAGGATCACGACCTGCCCGAAAGCCGACCAATATGTCGACGTGTCCTGCACGACGAGGCCCGTGACGCACATCGCTGACGTCGCCGTGAAAAAGGCATTCATAAAACCGGCGCACTTTCCGCTTGATGTCGCAAACGGCAAAAGTAACAGCAGGGTGCCGATGACGATCGCGCCCGCAAAGCCCAAAGCGATGATTTGGGAGCCGGTGATTTTTTTGAGTATGCCTTTCATATTTCCTCGCTCCGCATATTATGGCACGGCGAACATTAAAATTACATAAAGAAGGCGGAGAAGATATTAAGATTGCATAAAGATCATAGTGCAAAAGTTTATATTTTTACAGTTGAAAAAATCGCTTCCGTATATTATTATGTTTATATTAGGAGGCAAATATGGCAGAAAAAGTGTATTTTACCAGGGAGATCACGCCCCAAAGCGTACTCAGATTGTACAAAACCTTGGGCAAAGAGCTTGAAGGCAGAGTTGCGATCAAAGTGCATTCCGGCGAGGTTGGCAATCAAAACTTTTTGCGTCCCGAATTTTGGCAACCGACTGTGGAATATGTCGGCGGCACGATAGTCGAGTGCAACACGGCGTACGACGGCGAGCGCAACACCACCGAAAAACACCTCAAAACCTTTGAGAAGCACGGCTGGAACAAGTTTTTCAAAGTGGACCTGCTCGACGCGGAAGGACCCGACCTCGTGTTGGATATTCCGGACGGCAAAGTCATAAAGAAAAATTATGTCGGGAAGGATCTTGCAAACTATGATTCGTTGCTTGTGTTGTCGCACTTCAAGGGGCATCCGATGGGCGGCTACGGCGGCGCGCTCAAGCAACTCTCCATCGGCATAGCTTCGTCCTACGGCAAGGCATACATCCACGGCGCGGGACACCCCAAACTTATGTGGACGGCAAATCACGACAAGTTTTTGGAATCTATGGCGGACGCGGCGTCATCCGTCGTCAAATTTTTCAAGGGCAACGCCGTCTACATCAACGTGATGAAAAATATGTCCGTGGATTGCGACTGTTGCGCGGTCGCGGAGGATCCTTGTATGAAGGATATCGGCGTCCTCGCCTCGCTCGATCCCGTCGCGATAGATCAGGCGTGCGTCGATCTTGTGTATGCCGCGAAGGACGACCCGGGGCAAAAGCACCTGCTCAAGCGCATCGAGAGCCGCAACGGCGCGCACACCATCGAGGCGGCGGCGGAACTCGGCATAGGCGGCAGGGAGTATGAGCTTATCGAGCTGTGACGCATTCTGTCGCGCCGCGCTCATATGGGCGAGGCGCGACCTCTTTTGAGGCGAAACGCTCCCTAACGCGCGGATATGGGATTTTTTTCTTTCAACAAAAAATATTTTGAGAGCAAACTCGTCGAATTGGAGAGGAAAGACCTCGCCGACGCGCAAACGTATGAGGCGAAACAGTTGCTCAAAATGTTGGACGACCTCGTTGACGAGGGCTATCCCGCGCTGAGCGAATATCTGGAAGAGAGCTTTCAATGCGTCACAAGATTGAAAAACTTGATTGGGAGAGGAGAGCAGAGTCCCTTTTCCATACCGAAACCGCGCGCGAGCGTCGAGTATGGCGCAGACGAAACGCCGCTTGACGAGTTTTTGGAGAGGTTGGCGCACATCGACCCGCCCAAGACGGCGCAAAGTTTGGACGAGGAACTTCTTTGCGACATCGCTTCTTTCAGCCGACACATAGGGCGCAATGAGGGGAGCGCATACATATTTTTGTTGCGCGATTGCCTGTTGCCGTACTTCTTTTTTGCGCAAGGCGGAGAGGGCGGGCTGTACGCATATCCGATCGGGCGTGCGTTTTTGCGGGACGTATCGGGCGAGGCGAACTTTGACGACCTCATACGGCTTCCTATCTATTTGGCGGCGGAAGAGGGCATAACGGATTTCGAGGAGTTCAAGGCGTTTTTCGCAAACGAGACGGCAAAGACGTTGAGGTTGTTTCCGCGCGTCAAAGATACGCTCGCGCGCCTGCTGGACGACATTCCATATCAAAAAATAACCGTCGTGGAATCGGGATATTGCGGCACGATGCCTATGTTGCTGTCCGCCGTAGACGAGCGCGTGGACTTTGAAATGTACACGACCGCGCCCTGCTTTTTCGAGATGTACAAGGACAAAATTTTTTGCAGGCGCTATGAGAGGTTGCGCTCGTTTGAGAGCTTGATGAGCCAGGACGCGCTGTTTGCATACTCGTCGTTCAAGGACGGCAAATTTTTTGTGCGGGCGACACAAGACAAAGACGTTTTGCAGGGGGCGGCGGCGGAGATCGCTTTTGTGAAGGCGAGGGCATAGGCGTCAGAGCGCTTTGCAAAAAAATGGAAATATTGCGCTTTATTTTGCAAAATACGGCGTTTATATGAACAAAATATACGGATAAAAGGTGGATAATGCTGAAATACGTGTTTTTCGATATGGACGGAACGCTGCTGCCGATGGATTTGGAGCAGTTTATTGCGGCGTATTTTTCTTCGCTGTCAAAATATCTCGCGCCGTACGGCTACAAAAAGCAAGAGCTGGTCTCTGCGATGTGGAAAGGCACCGTCGCTATGACGCAAAACGACGGATCGAAGCGCAACAGCGAGGCGTTTTGGCTGGAGATGGAGAGCGTTTTTGGTGCCAAAGTCCGCGCGGATGAGAAAATTATGGATAAATATTACGTGACTGCTTTCGACGAGGTGAGGGCGGTGTGCGGCTTCGATCCGCTTGTCGCGCCGACTGTGAAAGCGCTCAAAGAAATGGGGCTGAAACTTGTGCTTGCTTCAAATCCGTTTTTCCCCGAGATAGGACAGCGTGCGCGCCTAAAGTGGACGGGCGCGGATCCGAACGATTTCGACCTGTTCACATCCTATGAATTGATGCATTTTTCAAAACCCAACCCTCGCTATTATGAAGAGATACTTTCCATATTGGACGCTTCTCCCGAAGAGTGTTTGATGGTGGGCAACGACGTCGGAGAGGATATGATCGCCCGCGCTTTGAACATCGACGTATTCTTGATCCCTGCCTGTCTCATCAACATAAACAAAGAGGACGTCTCCCGCTATCCCCGCGGAGATTTCAACGATCTCATCGACTACGTCAAAGCAAAATTGTGCTGAACGGCAATATTGTTCAAGCGGAAAGTTTTGAAAAAATCAAAATGTAAAAAACCGTCTCGACGACGGTTTTTTGTGTGCGGCGCTCAGAGATTTGCTACGTTTGTTTTTCTGAGATCGTTTATGAGAAGTTTGACGTGATCGATCTGCACGTCGTCAAGCCCATCCACGGATACGGTTTTTTTGTCCTCTATGCCGAGAAGGGCGTCTGTGGATAAACTCGACGGACTGGTCGTCGATCGTTATGGATTGCAACGTTTCGTCTTCGTTGGCAATAACTTTTACATAAAGATTGGGCTTCCATATGGAATCTTGTTTTCTTGCGTCAAAGGAATATGATATTTTGACTTGTCTTTCGGGATTACCCTTGAGCGCGGAAAGGAATTGCACAGCTTTTGCTTCGTTATAATTGTATGTTATATTGCATGTGGCATAGTCCGATTGCGTTCCGATACACACAGTTTTGGTTGCCGCTGTTTTATAGGTGTATGAAAGCGTATCGAGCGATTCGAATTTTGCGTAAAATGTTGTGGGATTGGCTTCGTTCCAGGGCAGCAAAGAGCGGCCCGCTTCGTCAAAATATTTTCGCCCCGCAGAATCCTCTATACCTACTAGATAACAGCCGCGCTTTGAAAGAGGACCTACATCGACGGTCGTATCGTAGGTGGCAGTAAACGTTTGCGGGATATCATCGACGTACACTGTGATAGACGATGAGGTGACTTTCGGCACGTCCTTTGGTTCGCCAAACAGGCCGCATGCCGTTAAACTGATAGTCAAAATCATCACTACAAACATAAGTGCCGATATCAACTTGAATTTTCTCATTGTTTTTTCCCTCCGCATTGTGTTTTTTTGAATTTAATTTCACATAATATATTATGTATATCACCATATTACATAAAATTTATTGTAATGTCAAGAAAAAAATCAACGGAAAATGACGAAATGAGAACTTTCGGGGAAAATCTGAAAACGGAACGGGCGGCAAGAAATTTGTCTCAACGCGACCTTGCGGTGAAATTGGGAGTTTCTCAACAGCAGGTAAGTCAATGGGAGCTCAACAAAGTGGAGCCCACTCTTTCCAATATAGTTGCCATTATCACAATTTTGGATATTCCTTTTGAAGATTTGCTTTATGATGTGGACGTATCCGTTTTTATTAAAAATTAAGAGGACAATTTCGCTGTGAAAAAGCGATTTGAATCATATCAAATGTAAATCAACGAGGCAGTTTGCCTCGATTTTTATATTATTAAAGAGTCATTTCTTGAGAAGTTGCGACGGAGGGGAGAACTCGCTCATAGGTCGCGGTTTTGATGTATTCCCTCATAATCTTGCTCGGGCGGGTAAGGACGCGGTAGAAAACGGCGTACAGCACGGCGTCGATGATGATGTTCAGCACCCAACTTGAGGTACAGCACGAAGGTCGTCGGCGTGATTTTGAACGCCGTGTAAACCCAGATGATGCGGTATACGCACACGCACAGGAAGGATGGGATCATTGGGATGATGGGATAGTTCATCCCTCTGAGGCACCCCACCAGCACCTCGACTATGCCGCACACGAAATAGATGGGCAGGATCACCTTGTTGCGATCGACGGAGTAGGCGATGACCTCGGGATCGGGCGAGTAGATGGACGCGAGCGGGCGGCCGAGCAGCAATATCGCTCCGCCAAGCACAACGCTGATTATGACGACAAGCAACGAGCATTCCCACATCACGGTGTTGATGCGGTCGTATTTTTTTGCTCCGTAGTTTTGTCCTGCAAAGGTCGTCGCGGTGCTTGAGACGGCGTTCATTGACGTGTACACAAAGCCTTCGAGCGCGGATCCCGTGGAGTTGCCCGCCATCACGGCGGGACCGAAGCCGTTTATGCCCGATTGAATGATGACGTTCGCGATGGAGAAAAAGGAGCTGAGTATGCCCGACGGCAATCCGACTTTGACGATGTCGGCAAGTTCGCGCTTTTTGATGGCGAGCTTTTTGAACTCCATTTTGCAATAGCCTGTCTCTCTCAGCAGCGCGATGACGACGAGGATCATCGAGATGTATTGCGAAACTATCGTCGCAATCGCGACGCCTTTGACGTCAAGCCCCGCGCAGATCACAAAAATCAGATTGAGGCAGACGTTCAACACGCCCGCTAAGAAGAGGTAGAAGAGAGGGCGCTTGGTGTCGCCTTTCGCGCGAAGTATCGCCGCGCCGAAGTTGTAGACGATATTTGCGGGAGTGCCGATGAAATATATGCGCAGATAGTCCGTCGCCTTGTCGATGACGGCGGGATCCGTTTTCATCCATTCGAGGAAGAGGCGCGCCATAAAAACGCCGATAAAGCCCATCACGACGCCGCATATCACGGACAGCAACATAGACGTGTGCAACACTCGCTGAGCGCGCTCCCAGTCCTTTGCGCCAATCGCGTGCGCCATTATCACGTTTGCGCCCACCGACAGCCCTATCGAGACGTTGACGATGAGATTTGTCAGCGCGTTGTTGGAGCTGACCGCGGCGAGAGATTCCGTGCTGGTCGCCGAAAACTGCCCGATGACCACAAGATCCGCGGAGTTGAAAAGCAATTGCAATATCCCGGACAGCGCGAGAGGCAGGGCAAGCGCGATGATCTTGCCAAACAGCGACCCGTTTGTCATATCGTATTCTTTTTTCAAAGTCAACTTGCGCACATCTTGCTCCGATGAGATGATCCGCACCCGACAGCGGCGTGCAATATTGTTGTAGGCTTATTTTCCGAAAAAAGCAAGCGAAGCGGCGCCTTGAGAGGAAAAATATTTTGAAAATTGTCGATTTTTTTCGCAGGGCGCAAAAATTCACAATATTTTTGAGATCTCGCGCATATCTTCGATCACAAAATCCGCGGGCGGAGATGCGGGATCGAAGGGGCGGCGGGCCTTGTTGTACCAACAAGTTTTTATGCCGTAGGCGGCGGCTCCCGAAATGTCCGCCGTCAGCGAATCGCCTATCATCATCGCCTCGTTTGGCTTGACGTCGGGAAGCGAGGAAAAAATTATGCCGAAAAACTCGCGGGACGGCTTGGTCGCGCCCATATCTTCGGACAAAAACAGCCTCTCGAAATATTGCAACATATCCGTCTTTTCAAGGCGGAGAGATTGCTTCATCGTGTTGGAGTTGGACGCCGCGAACACGCGATATTTTTTGCTCAGATATTCCAGCGCTTGCTTCGCGCCGTCCTCGGGGATGTCGCTCACGTTGAGATACACGTGAAAATCGCGCTCGAATTTCGGTCCGTCCGACATCGGAATCCCCAAAGAGGCGAACACTTCGTTCCAACGTATCTCAAACAGGCGTTTCACCGTCAGCTCGCCGCGCTCGATGTCCTGCCAACGGCGGTCGTTGTAGCGCTTGAACGCCTCGAACATATCGTACGAGTAGGGTATGCCCCAATCCGTGCAGGTGAGGCGCATACTCCGCTCCGAACAGCGGTCGAAATCCATAACAGTGTTGTCAATATCGATGAGGATGACTTTCAGCATACCTGAATTATACAGCTCCGCGCGCCAAAGCACAAGCGATTGAAGAATACTTGACAAACTGTATGTCCGATTATATACTGAAAGCGCTTGATATCGGAGGAGAAAATATGTATTGCATAAAATGCGGATCGCCCATAGACGACAACGCGAAATTTTGCCCGAATTGCGGATCGCCGACGTCGGCAGTCCCGTCCGTTCCGCCCGCGGCAACCTATTATCCGTCTCAGCCTCAGCAGGCGTCTCAGCCTCGGCAGACGGCTCAAAATCAAACGAACGGATGCGCCATTGCGGGATTTGTTTTGTCTTTCTTTATGCCGCTCATCGGCCTTATCCTGTCTATCATAGGCGTCGGCAAGGCGAAAGAGTGCGGCAACGGCAAAGGCCTCGCCATCGCGGGGATCGTGCTGAGTTCGATCGACATCGCCGTTTTCATCCTTGTTGTGCTTTTAGTGGTGCTTCCGCTTTTAGTCCTTATATAAGCCTATCAAATGAAAAACAACTAATATAAAAACCCAAACATAAAACGGAGCGCAACGCGCTCCGTTTTATGTTTGGGTAAAAAGGGTAAGATAAAATCAAAGGTTTGCGGTGACCTTATCGACATACGCGCAGGCGGCGTAGGCGGCGACGGTACCGTCGGAGGCGGCGGTGGTGAGCTGGCGTATCTTCTTTGTGCGGCAATCGCCCGCGGCAAACACGCCCTCGCAGGAAGTGACGCAACTCTCGTCCGCTATTATGTAGCCCTTTGAGTCGAGTGCGACGAGATCCTTGAAAGGCTCGTTTTGAGGGATCTGCCCCACGCAGATGAAGGCGCATTTGCAATCCACCGTCAAAGGCTCGCCTGTCGCGGTGTTTTCAAAGCGGAGAGACGAGAGTTCGTCCTCGCCGACAAACTCCTTGAGAGCGATGTTGTAGGTGACGTCGACGTTGGGCTTGGCCATCACAAGATCGACGAGCGCCTTATCTGCGAACAGGCGGTCGAAGAGCGCGCAGATGTGGACCTTGTTGCAATATCCCGCAAGCAGGAGGGCATATTGCAAGGCTGTGTTGGCGTCTCCGATGACCGCGACGTCCTCGCCCTTGTAGAAAGCTCCGTCGCACAGAGCGCAATAGCTGACGCCGTTGCCGACAAGTTCTTCCTCGCGTTCAACTCCTATCTCGCGATGTTTGCAACCCGTCGCGAGAATGACGGAAGTGCAGGTGTATGTGGCATAATCCGTTGTTATTGTGAAGGTTTTGCCCTCTTTAACCGCCGATTTTGCACATTCAAACTCGATTTGCGCTCCCCATTGTTCAATTTGGGAGTACAGTTTGTCCATAAGCTCCGCGCCCGCCGCGACGGGGTAGGACGGAAAATTTTCAACGCGCGGGGATAGCGCGATCTGTCCGCCTACGTTTTCGCCCTCCAACACGAGGACGGTCTTGCCCGCGCGCAAGCAGTTGAGCGCCGCGGTCATTCCAGCGGGTCCCGCGCCTATGACGATTATGTCGAAATGTTTTGGCATAATTGCTCCTTTTGAAAAGGAGCGGGCATCAGCCCGCCCCGAATCGTTTGTGTATTGAATTACTTCAAGCTCTCGATGTAGCCCTTGATCTTGCTTGCGTTGTCGTATGCGGCATATCCGCCTTTGCCGTCCGGGACGAGCAGGGTGGGAGCTTTTTTGACGCCGTAGGATTTGGTGACGTCCGCGTTGTCCTCCGCGTCGATGGCGGTGTAGCCTATGCCCGCCTTGTCGAGCATCGCCTTTGCCATCTTGCAGTTGGGGCAGGTCTTGGTTGTAAAGATGAGCAGTCCGTTGTCGTTTGCGGGAGCGGCGGGAGTTTGCTTCTCCTCAGCCTTCTTTTCCGCTTCGAGTTCGAGGCGTCCCTTGAGCATAGGCGCTTCCTCGCAGCAGACGTGTTCGTTGAGCGGCTTGCCGTGATATTGGGACGTGGCGACGTCATACACTTTGCGCTCCTTGAACTCGGCGACTTTGCCGTCGTTCCAGTTCTGGACGGGACGATAGTAGCCCGTTATGCGGCTGTACACTTCCGTCTTTTTGCCGCAGATGGGGCAGGTGTACTGCTCGCCAACAAGGTAGCCGTGGTCCGCGCAGATGGAATATGTCGGCGAGAGAGTGTAGTAGGGCAGCTTGTAGTTTTCGGCGATCTTGCGCACGAGGTTTGCCGCCGCTTGCCAATTGTCCATTCTCTGGCCGAGGAAGGCGTGGAAAACGGTACCCGAGGTGTAGAGAGTCTGCAACTCGTCCTGAATGTCGAGCGCCTCGAAGATGTCCGCGGTGTAGCCGACGGGCAGGTGAGAGCTGTTGGTGTAGTAGGGCGTGTTGTCGGCGGACTTGGCGCATATGATGTTGGGATATTTCTCGCGATCGTGCTTTGCAAGACGATATGACGTTGACTCCGCGGGAGTCGCCTCGAGGTTGTAGAGGTCTCCGTACAGCTCTTGATAGTCGCTGAGCTTGTTGCGCATAAAGTTGAGAGTTTTCTTTGTGAACTCTTGCGCTTCCTTGTGAGTGAGATCCTTGCCGACCCAACGCGCGTTGAGGCAGGCTTCGTTCATACCGACGAGGCCGATCGTGGAGAAGTGATTGGCGAAGGTGCCGAGATAGCGCTTTGTGTAGGGATACAGGCCTTCTTCGAGCAGCTTGGTGATGACGTTGCGCTTGATCTTGAGTGAGCGCGCCGCGATGTCCATAAGATGCTCAAGTTCCTTGAAATACTCCTCTTCCGTCGTCGCGACATATGCGATGCGAGGCATATTGATGGTCACGACGCCAACGGAACCCGTGGACTCGCCGCTGCCGAAGAAGCCGCCGGATTTTTTGCGAAGCTCGCGGAGATCGAGACGCAGACGGCAGCACATACTGCGCACGTCGCTGGGTTCCATATCGCTGTTGATGTAGTTGGAGAAGTATGGCGTGCCGTACTTTGCCGTCATAGTGAAGAGCAGACGGTTGTTTTCCGTGTCGGACCAATCGAAATCGCGTGTGATGGAGTAGGTCGGGATGGGATATTGGAAGCCGCGGCCGTTTGCGTCGCCCTCGATCATAATCTCGATGAACGCCTTGTTGATCATCCTCATCTCGTCCACGCAATCCTTATATTTGAAGTCCATCTCCTTGCCGCCCACGATCGCGGGAAGTTCGGCGAGGTCATTGGGCACCACCCAGTCCAGCGTGACGTTGGTGAAGGGCGCCTGCGTACCCCAACGCGAGGGAGTGTTGACGCCGTAGATGAAGGATTGTATGCACTGTTTGACCTCTTTGTAGGAGAGGTTGTCCACTTTGACAAACGGCGCGAGATAGGTGTCGAAACTGCTGAACGCCTGCGCGCCCGCCCACTCGTTCTGCATGATGCCGAGGAAGTTGACCATCTGGTTGCACAGCGTGGAGAGGTGGCTTGCGGGAGCGGATGTGATCTTGCCGGGAATGCCGCCGAGACCCTCTTTGATGAGCTGTTTGAGAGACCAGCCCGCGCAATAACCCGTCAACATACTGAGGTCGTGCAGGTGGATCTTCGCCTCGCGGTGCGCGTTGGCGATCTCGTCGTCATAGATCTCGCTCAGCCAATAGTTTGCCGTGACGGCGCCGCTGTTTGAGAGGATGAGACCTCCCACGGAGTAGGACACCGTGGAGTTTTCCTTGACGCGCCAATCGTTGATCTTCAGATAGTTGTCGACCGTGTTTTTGTAGTCGATGAGCGTGGAGTGAACGTCGCGCAACTTCTGATGTTGTTTTCTATATAGAATATATGCTTTTGCAACTTCTACATAGCTGGACTGAATGAGGACGACTTCCACGGCGTCCTGCACGTCCTCGACCGTGATCACGTCGTCGACTATCTTGTTGTTGAAGGTCGCCGTGACTCTGAGCGCCAACAGATCGAGAATGTCGTCATTGTAATTTTTGCCGACTGCGGCAAACGCCTTCTCGATCGCGACCTTGATTTTGTTCAGATTGAACGGAACGATATTTCCATCCCTTTTTTTGACGTTTAACATAGCTGTACCCCTTTTCGAAAAATTGCTTTTTCATTGTAGCACGCCCGCGACAGATGTCAAGGGAAAAACGCAAAATAAAGTGTGAAACATTTTTGCGAAACACAACATATTGTAGTTTTGTTGATTTTTGCCGTTTTTGGTCATTTCCAAAAAAATCCAAAAATCGGCATTGTATCAATCTCGATTTTGCGTTTTTGACAATCTAACTGTATATGCAGTCCCGCGTGCATAACGTACACAAAATGATATTGCTCCGATCGCAAAAAAACTTTCCGTTGACAATTGTTCCTCTCGCGCCTAAAATGAGTTGAGCAAAAAAGAGATTTTAAGGAGAGACATATGAAAAAGATAGCAAGTTTTTTCGTCGATCATCTCACGCTTGAGCCGGGGTTGTATGTTTCGCGCAAGGACAGTATGGGAGGGCAGACCGTCACAACGTTCGATCTGCGTATGCGCCGTCCCAATCGCGAACCCGTTATGGACATTGCCGCGCTGCACACGGTCGAACATCTCGGCGCAACCTATCTGCGCAATTGCCCTCGCAGGGATGAGATTGTCTATTTTGGACCTATGGGCTGTCGCACGGGGTGCTACCTTGTGATGTTCGGCGAGCTTGAAAGCAAAGACGTCTATACTCTTGTGACGGATATGTGCCGCTATATTTTGGACTTCGAGGGCGAGATCCCCGGCGCAAAACCCGCCGAGTGCGGCAACTATCTCGACCAAAACCTCGCTATGGCAAAATATTATATCAAAATATATTTCGACGAACTGACGGCAAATCCTCGATTGGAATATTGAAGACAAGAAAAATAATTCGCGATGAAGGATTTCAAATGAGCGGAAGCTGTGATACAATGATCTTATGAGCGGAAAAATCAAGACAAAAACAAAAATAATACTGTGCGTAGTCGGCGGAATGTTGTTGGCATTTTTGCTGGCGATAATCATTGTGTGTCAAATCAAGACATTGCATATGGGAGCAATCAGCGACGGCAACGAATATATTTCGGTTATGTCGGATATAGAAGGCATTGATGAAGCGAATCCGCGTGTGATAGACTTGGGAATGCTCGGTGCGCATGACGCGTCAACGTACAATCTTACGAAATATGTAGGTATGAGCGGGGAGGTAAATCGCGGAGCTGCCGTTTTGTACAAATGTGCTTGGGGATTGACGTACAGATACTCCAAGACTCAAGTTTCGACGATATACGACCAACTGGAGCAAGGCGTAAGATATGTACACATCAAAAGTTCCTATTTTGACGGGAAGTGGTGCGGAAGCCATTCTTTGATAGACGGTCCGCTTGACGTTTACATAAAGGACGTTATCCGGTTTTTGCAGGACGCGGACGGAGAGATCGTCGTGGTGCATCTGCTGATAAAGTACGGCGGCGACGCAACGGTCACAAAATTTTTATCCGAAATTTTCGACATTGAATATAACGGACTTAAGTTCAAGGATCTTGTGCCGTACGAGGATATCCCGCTTGGAGAATTGAGATATAACGATGTGACTCAAACTGGTACCCGGGGGGGGCAGTATTATTGCTCGAACGCGAGGGAGATATGTGCTATGACGATAGATTTTTTGACGTCACGGATTGTCCCTATCTTGGCAAATGCTATGGCGAGCCGATAAAAGACAGCTCTTCTACCACACAGGATTTAACAAACAAATGGTACAATCGTATGAATACTTCCGCTATGGCGGAGGCCATAAACAGCCAATCCGAGATTATGCATTCCGATTTTTCGCAATATGATCAAGGTTTTAGGGTGATGCAAATGCAAACTGCGCCGTCGGCCAAGGATCTTTTCGACACATTGGGGGCTTGGTCTCTCGTTGATAAAGCAAAGTCGTACAATCCCAAAATCATCGCGGACTCGAGATTTGAAAGTTGGATGGAAGTTATGCCCGTTATCCTTTGCGACTTTGTCACGTCTGCAAACGAGAATTTCAATCGAAATATCAACGAAAAGATCAGTTTATACAACAAGAAATTGGTAGGCAATTTGCTTGGCTGAAAATTTTTTGAAAACATTATAAAACAGGCGCCAAGCAAGGCGCCTGTTTTCGGTCTTATGATTGTTGCGCTTGAGTATTGCCTGCAAAAATCGATTCAAACGCGAGAACAATTTTATTCTTGTTCGTCCGCCGTTTCGCTTGATTCGGTCGCGGTATCCGCAACGGAAGGTTCGGCGTCGGATGACGTCCCGTCCATATCTGCGGCGGCTTCGAGAGCGGCTTTCTTCTTTTTGCCGCCCCAATCGCGCATTATGAAGAACTTGTTGCCGAGGAAGTTGATGATGAGCGCCGCTATGCCCGCTACCGCCTGTCCCGTGATGTTGAACACGGATTTCAGAAGCTCGCTCGCATTCGGCGCGGCATTTTGGCACGCGGATGTGACGACGCCGCCGAGGTAGGTCTGCATAAGAATGATGAGTATTGCCATTATGGCATACAGCACCGCGCGCAGAGCGACATAGTCAGGCACGTTGAAGGTCTTTTTGCGGTTTAGTACAAAAGTGAGCACCTGTCCTACGATGGAACCGACTAGGAAGCCGATAAACTCGCCCGTCGTTGGATATATGAACAGGAACCACGAAAACGACGGTTTCAGAGAGGGGATGAGGTTGAGCAGAAGAGGCAACACCAGCGTGATGATAAATTGCGTGGCGCCGCAGATCAGACTGAACAAAAAGAACAGCACCATCTGTCTTATGTCCTCGTGTTCCTTGAGATAGGAGACGATCTTCTGCAAAAACGGGGGAAGGGGGCGTTTTTTCTTGCCCTCGGTCTCCTCTTCTTGAGGAGATATATCGCCCTCGGCTTGCGCCGTTTGAGGCGTTTGCTCCGCGTCGAGCGGCTGAGCGTCGGGCTGAGCGGAAATTTCGCCGTTGTCCGATTCTGCGTCAGAGATGACTTTTGTTTGTTCGTCCATAATTCTCTCCCTATAATATTGAAAGCGATAGATACATTATATATATCAAATTGTCTTTTGTCAATAGCGGAGGCAGGCGAGAACTTCCTCCGCGGGATGCGTCAGTCGGCGGGCGAGAGCGAGATCTTGAGCGCGAAACTGTCCTTTTCTCCCGTGTCGTTTGTTCTGACTCTCACGACATCGCTCACTAGGAAGGACTCGCGCCTGTCGCCGCTCGAGAGCGCCAACTTGTCGCCGACGTCGATATAGCGCAGATCTTCGAAGAGGTCGAAGGATATTTCGCCGTCGCTTTGCGCCTTGTCAAGGACGTCGGACGGCACTTCGCGCTCGAATGTCTCGTTGAGATCAGTCTCGGGCGCGCCGCTATAATAGGAACGGGGATGAGGACGAGTTTCGTCTGAGCTACCCAACCCGAAGGCGAACGATACGTAATCCATAGAACCCTGACGACCGTGCGCTTCCGCCATCACGTCGCCCCAGCCGCGCTGAGACCACAAATATCTGCGTCCGTCGTTCAAAACCGGCGCGCAACGATAGCCCTCTTGATGGGCCCAACCCGAAAAATCGTAGTTGTGAGCGCGGATCTCGTCGATCACCGCGTTGCGAGCAGCCCACCCTATCTTGCCTACAGGATAGTCCTCGTCGTCATAATCGACCCAGTCGACAACTCTCAGTCTCATAAATATCCTCCGAATAATTTATTGTTTTTGAAATGTGTATATCTCAAAATCCGCCGTGAGCGTCATTTTTTCCCGCGCTTTGACCTCGGCGATCCTGTCAAGCGGAGCGCGATAGGCGTACGGCGTCATCGCAAGAAGAGCGGAGATAGCCTCGCTGCCGTTCAGCTCGAAATCGTAGGTCAACTCTTCGCGCGCGAGCGGCGAGAAAAATTCCGAACTCAGAGCGCTCTCCACGGGACGAACGTTGTCGTACAACGCCTCGCGCAACTCTATCAGATGGCGCTCCGCGGGGACGGCGCAAAGCAATATGCCGTCGCTTTTCAGCACGCGGGAAAGTTCTCTGTCCGCGAAGGGAGAAAATACGCTGACGGCAACGTCCGCGCTTCCGCTCGCAAGCGGCATATCAAAAACGCTTGCCACCGCCGTAAACGCGCCGCCGTCCGCCCTCGCCGCGCGGCGCACCGCCTCTTTTGAGATGTCTATGCCGACGCGCTCGTCGATATTGCCGCGTATGCTCGCGATCCGAGCAAGATAATATCCCGTCCCGACTCCCGCGTCAAGCAGCGTGATCTTGCGGGGAAAGAACCTCGTGACGATCTCGGCAAGGCGATCTGCCAAGGGGCCATAGCTCCCCGTCGCCAAAAATTTCGCGCGGGCGAGGACCATATCCTTGTTGTCGCCGGGCGAGAGAGAATTTTTGCCGTTTGGCGGAAGCAGATAAAAGTAGCCCTCGCGCGCTCTGTCGAAAGAGTGGCGATTTTTGCAAGTCGCCGTCTTGCCGTCCACATTCAATTTTTCGCCGCAGATCGGGCAAACAATGATATCCATTACGTTCATTTTAGCACTTGGCGAAGGATCGCACAACCGTTTGCGGCATTTCGGCGCGGACGGGGTGATTTTTTGGATAACAGCCGCTTTACAAAACCGCGGCGCGAGGGTATACTGAGGATATGATCGAGCTTTTGGCTCCCGCGGGAGATATGAAAAGTTTTGAAGCCGCCATAGCGTGCGGAGCGAACGCCGTGTACCTCGGTCTCGGCGATTTCAACGCGCGTATGAAGGCGGAAAATTTTGACGCGGACAGCTTGCGGGACGTCGTCAAACGCGCGCATTTTTACGGCGTGAAAGTTTATGTCACCGTCAACACGATTTTGCAAAACAGCGAGTTGAACGCTATGCTTTCGCTTGTTAAAGTTGCGATCGAGGCAAAAGTCGACGCATTTTTGGTGCAGGACCTCGGCGTGTGCAATCTGCTTCGTTCAAACTTCGACGGCATAGTTTTGCACGCGAGTACACAGATGGGCATTCACAATGTCGAGGGCGCCAAGCTCGCCGAAAAGATGGGGATAAAGCGAGTCGTGTTGTCCCGCGAGACGACGCTCGAGGACATCAAAGCTATCAAGGCTAACACCTCGCTGGAGCTTGAATATTTTGTGCAGGGCGCGCTGTGCGTGGCGTTTTCGGGCGAGTGCTATATGAGCAGCGTGGAGCAGGGCGCAAGCGGCAATCGCGGGCTTTGCAAACAGCTGTGCCGCCTGCCGTACGAGGCGAGGATAGGCGACTTCAAAAGGACGGGCTATCTTCTGTCCGCGCGCGACCTCTGCCTCGCCGACAGCATAAAGGAGCTTGCCATGGCGGGTGTGACGTCCTTCAAGATAGAGGGGCGCATGCGCCGCGAGGGCTATGTCGCAAAGGCGGTGCAGGTCTACCGCAAAATTTTAGACGGTGTCGAGGACAAGTTGTCCGAGGGAGA
>CANQZE010000002.1 GCA_947628255.1 uncultured Clostridia bacterium
GGCAGTGACGTGGACATACCCTGTATGTACATCAAATCGCTTGCGGGGCCTTCGGGTTCCACAAAAACCTGATGCCTCTCCTTGTCGCGAAAGCGCATCACTTTTGTCTCGATGGACGGACAATAGCGGGGGCCTATGCCCGTTATCGTGCCGTTGTACAGAGGACTTCTGTCAATATTTTCCTCTATTATGCGATGCGTCTCGGCATTGGTGTACGTCAGATAGCACGGCTCTTCTTCAAAAGTCGAGACCGGCGACATAAACGAAAATCTGTCCGCACAGCCGCCCCATTCCGCCTGCATCTTGTCAAAATTTATGCTGTCGCGATATATGCGGGCGGGGGTCCCCGTCTTGAAACGGCGCAAAGGCAATCCCAGTTTCAAAAGGCTGTCCGTCAAAAGATTTGCGCCCGCGAATCCTCCGGGACCTTGCGCCACAACGTCCTCCCCCGTGATGATACGACTGTTGAGATACACGCCCGTCGCGAGAACGACGGCTTGACATCCTATCCTCTCCCCGTCCGCAAGCTCGACCTCGGAGACTTTTCCGTCCTCGGCGCAGATCTTCGCCGCTTCCGCCTCGCGAAGCGTGAGACCCTGTAGCTTCTCAAGCTCCTCGAGCATCAGTTGATGATACAGAGCCTTGTCCTCTTGCCCTCTCAGCGAATAGACCGCGGGGCCTTTGGTCAGGTTCAGTTGCTTGATCTGCAACAACGCTCTGTCCGCCGTCAGTCCCATCTGCCCGCCCAACGCGTCGACCTCTCGCACAAGATGTCCCTTGGCGGTGCCGCCTATCGAGGGATTGCACGGCATATTCGCGACCGTGCGCAGATCCGTACACAAAAGCAGCGTGGAGACTCCGAGCCTTGCCGAAGCAAGCGCCGCTTCCACGCCCGCGTGTCCCGCGCCTATCACGATAACGCCGTAATTTTCCATATCATTTCCCCACGCAGAATCTGTCGAATATCGAATCCACAACGTCCTCTTTTGCCGTCTTTCCCGTGATCTCGCCCAGCGCGTCATATGCTTCTCTGAGGTCGACAAGGGTCAGATCTATTGTGCCGTCAAGCGACAGAGTCGCGCTTTTAAGCGCCGTTTTTGCACGATAAAGTGCGGATATGTGTCGTTCATTGGTCATAAGCTCTCCACTGTCGCCGCCGTCCGTCCTGTAGAGAGAAGCGATCGCTCTCAACAATTCGGGGACGCCTTCGCCCGTCTTTTTGCTGACTGCAAAGGCATACATAATGCGGGGGATGGCAAAGCCGAAAACGTCGCACTTGTTGTACACGCTGAACACTTTTTTTGTCCCGAATTCGAGTCCGTCGGGGGCATCTGCGCCTCTGTCTATGACGTGCAGAATGACGTCCGCGCTCTCGGCCGCCTGCCTTGCGCGGCGCATCCCTTCGCTCTCGATCCCGTCTGAAGTTTGGTCTCTGAGTCCCGCCGTGTCTATCAGATTTATCTTGACCCCGTCGACTTCCACACTGCCCTCGACGGTGTCTCGCGTCGTCCCCGCGACGTCCGCGACGATCGCCCTGTTCTGCCCGAGCATAGCGTTGAGCAAGGACGATTTGCCCACGTTGGCGGCGCCGACAAGCGCGCACGTTATGCCGTATTTTGCAATCTTGCCCTGTTTTGCGGTCGCGAGCATTGCGTCGATGTCGGCAAGAGCGGAATTTATCCCGTCGGGCAGGGACGGCAATATTTCGTCCTCCATTTCCTCGGGATAATCGAGGGTCGCTTCAAGCCCCGCAATCAAGCCGCCTATCCCGTCGAGCAACGCGTTGATTCGCTTTGTCAGCGCGCCGTCCATCAGCGAATATGCCGCTCGTACGGCGGCGGCGCTCTCCGCGCTGATCATATCCATAACGCCTTCCGCGTCGGCAAGCGAGATCCTGCCCGCAAGAAAAGCGCGCTTTGTGAATTCTCCCTTGCCCGCGAGGACCGCGCCGTGCGCAAGCGCCGCTTCGAGCGCGCCCTGCATAATGCGAATGCCTCCGTGCAGATAAAACTCCACGGTGTCCTCGCCTGTGTAGGCTTGTTTTGCGGGGAAATAGACGGCGTAACCCTTATCCTTGAACGACTCCGCCACAAACGTGCCGAAAGTCATCTTGAGCGGTTGCCAATCGCCCTCGTGCGCAAAATTGAAAATGGCATCCGCAATGCGCAGCGCCTCGCTGCCCGAGACGCGCACTATGCCGATACCACCCATTCCTATCGGTGATGAGATAGCTGCGATTGTGTTCATTCAGAACCTCTTCTTCCCTCCGAAGCTCTTAAATTTGGGAGGTCCTTGCATAGGAGCGGGCTTCACAAAATCGTCCTCTCCCGTGATGTATCCCCTGTAGACATTGCCGTCCGGGGCTTCCTGCTCTTCGCCGCGCGGCTTACGCTCGCGCCTATCGTTCCTTCCGCGTCCGCGATCGCGGCGATCGCCTCTGCCGCGGCCTCTCTCGTTGCGGTCGCGATCACGATCGCGCTCGCTGCTCTTTATGGGGCGGTTGTCCTTGAGTTCCACACCGATGGGCGTGATGACGACGTATCTGTTCGGCTCCTCGCCTTCGCTCTCGGTGTGCGCGATCTCGCTGTCCGCAAGCGCGCTGTGGATGACGCGCCTCTCAAACGGATTCATAGGCTCGAGAGCGATCTTGCGGCGCAATCTCGTTGCCTTTTCCGCAAGGCGGAGCGCCAGCTCCGTGAGCATCTGAGCGCGTTTCTCGCGATAGCCCTCGCAATCCACGACCACTTTTTTGAAGTCGCCCTTGCGCTCGTTGAGGAAGGTGAGCGCGAGATATTGGAAGGCGTCGAGAGCCTCGCCTCGATAGCCTATTGCTGCGTTGCTGTCCTCTCCCGCGATCTCGATGCGGATGGTTCCGTTTTCATCCTTGACTTGCGCGCGGGACTTCAGCCCCATCCTCTCGAGGACGCCGTTGATAAACTCGCCGAGCTTGTCCGCGGCGCTTTCCTTGAGCGTGACCCTCACGGAAGCCTTTGAAAACAGTCCTCCTTTTGAGAGTACTTCCACTTCCACCTGATTTTTGGTGGCGCCGAGTTCCAAAAGCGCTTTCTCGACGGCGAGATCTACGCTTGTGGCTTGCGTTTCGATATACTTTTCCATTTATGACTCCTAAGCGCCGTCATCTGACGGCTATGTTGGGATTTGATTTCTTTTCTCTGGATCTGTCTATCAGTTTGCCGATTATGTTGAACACAAACTGGAAGAAGATCGCGACAAGCGAGCTTGTAAACATATACAGCGCGAAGGCGCCCGAATACAGCAAGCCGAACACGCCCATCATTATCGGCATAACCCACTGCATCGCCTTCATCGACGAGCCTTGCGCGGTCGCGTCCGCGGACGAAGCCGCGGGAGCCTGCGAACTGCTAAGCAATTTTGTGGACAGGAAACTCAGCGCTATTGACAGCACGGGAAGTATCAAAAGCCCGTTCCAACTGCCGTTTTTGCCATAGCCGCCCGCCTGTTTGTTGTCGAGGACTTTTGCCATAACGCGCTCGTACTCGTCCTTTGTTATGCCCGTGAGTCTGGACGTCGCCCAGCCTTTTTGACCCGTGACAGTAGCGAAATCCGGCACCGCTTTGGACCAGTTGTCGCCCACGAATATATTGTGGATCCACAACCACTTGCGCATACCCCTCTGCTCGTCGGAATTGTAGGCGTTGAGGACCTCCGTCTGCGCCTTGTCGAGAGCGTCCGCCAAAAACGCGATATCCTCGGGGGAATTGGGAACGTCGTAGGCGTCAAGTTTGCCGTTGCCGTCCGCGTCGATATAGCCCTTCTCTTCAATCTGCTCGGAAATGGACTCGTTGAAAGTGTTGAGGCTCGCGCGGTAGTCCTTCGCAAACTGATAGCCCACCATCTGTCTGAACCCCGCGAAAACGATGAAGAACACGACGAGCGTGATTATCGTGGGCAAGCACATTCCCATCGTGGAATATTTTTCCTTTTTGTAGAGCGCCATCTGCTCCTGTTGCAGGCGCTGTTTGTCCTCGCCGTACTTCGCCTGCAAACTTTCAAGCTGAGGACGCATACGCTCCATCGCCTTGCTGTTTTTGCGGGCGACGACTTTTTGCCATATGTCGAGCGGGGAAAGGATGAGGCGCAATATCACGGTGAACAGCACGACCGTCCAGCCGAAACTGCCGTGGCCGCCCTCGATGGCGTTGTTCAGCTTGAGCATAAATTTTGCCATAAAGTGCGTCGGCTCGGACACGTTCTCGCCCGTCACGCTGTAGGAGATGTCGTTGTTGCAGGCGACAAGCATAAGACAGCATATCGCTATCAATGCCGCAAGCAGATATATCTGCGCTTTGCGTCTGCGCATAAACCTCAAATCAACCATTTGATACGTCCTCTATAATTTTCCCTGACGGGATCGAAACCTCCCTTTGAAAAGGGATTGCATCTCAAAAGTCTGCCCGCCGTCAAAAATATCCCGACGATAGCGCCGTATTTTGTTATCGCCTCGTAGCTGTACATAGAGCAGGTCGGCGTATAGGCGCAATGCTTGCCGAATATCGGCGAAAGCGTGCGCTTGTACCAATTGAGCAGAGCGAGGCAAAAATTTTTCAACATACAGCCCTCCCCGCGCGCTCGAAAACCAGCCTGACTTGTCGGCACACTTCTTCAAAATCCTTGCCCGCAAGCGAAGGGCGAGCCACTATGACATACATAAAATTGCCCGAAATGCCGCCCTCGAGCGGTCTTATCGCCTCGCGCAACAACCTCTTCACACGGTTGCGCGTCACGGCGTTGCCGACTTTTTTGGACACGGACAAGCCTATCTTCAACCCCTCGCGGGAACGTGCGGCAAGCAGCAACAAGTCGGGTGCGGACGTCTTTTCTCCCTTGCGAAAGACATATTGAAACGCCGCCCTTCTCTTGAGCCGAAATTGCCTCTTCATCCCTTACGCGGAGATTTGCTTGCGACCGCGATTGCGACGGCGCTTCAAAACGTTCCTGCCGGATTTTGTGCTCATTCTTTTGCGGAATCCGTGGACTTTGCTTCTCTGTCTCTTTTTGGGTTGGTAAGTTTGTTTCATTGTGGTATCCTCCGTCTTAAAGACTTATTTTGCCTATTTGCAACCCTTGACTAAACTATATATCGATAGTATTAGATTATAAAATTGCTTTGATATTATAAAAAAAATAACGCCCTATGTCAAGCGATATGCGCCTAAATTTCGCGAGCGGATTTTTCAAGCGATCAAAGGCGAGGCGGCTCCGCTTTCACCCGAGACGGGCGTTTTTCATAAAATGCGGCAGGAGGAGCGTATGGATCTTTTGTTGCCGGATGAAAACACTATGCAAAAAATGGCGCTCGAATTTGCGAAGTTGAACACGGCGGAACGCGCCAAAGCGTCCGCGCGCGCCCTGTCGCGAGACTTTTCCGACCCGTTTTTTGCTCCGCTTGACGACGTTGAAAATGCGAAAAACTCACTACATATGCACAAAATTGCGAAAAATGACGCGCGTCCGCAAGCGACTGACGGGACGAGCGAACAATTGCCGTCCGCCGAGGAAAAACGCGATATCTCGAGCGACGTCGGCGTTGACAAAACTGCGCGCGGACCTCTTGCGACAAGAAATCAAAAAGCTTTGCCCCTTGCGCTTTTATATCTTTACTTTATCGGAGTTTTGGGATATAATAGCTCATATGGAACTCAAATTTATGACCCCCAGCGAAGTCTGGGAGAATTACGATCCGTCGCTTGCCCCTTTGGAAAGCTCAACGATCTTTGCTGAAACGGACGGCAACATAGTACATTCTTCGTTCGCTTTCAACGTGGATCATTCCGAGCAGATCTCTTTTGCGGCGCGTATGGACGTCTATTTTGACAATCGTTGGCAGGACGCGCGCTCGACCGTGCTTCTTCTGCCCGCGCTTGACGACATTCCGCTTGACAACCTGATCTCCCGCCTTTTGCTCGAGGGATACGCTGTCGGCGTAGCGGACTATTCGGGCAAGAACGGCACGGACTTCCCCGCCTCTTTGCAGTTTGCAAAATACAGCGATTGCAGGCCTCATATGGACATCCTCGAAGGTTCTGCGCGCAAATCCCCGTGGTATGTCTGGAGCAAGATCGCCCGCCGTGCCATCACAAAACTTTGCGAACTTCCCGTCGTAGACTCACAAAGCGTCGTCGTGATGGGTATCGGAGTAGGCGCGCACATAAGTTGGCAAGTCGCGGCGATGGACAAACGCGTCAAAGCGCTCGTCCCCATCTGCGGCGGCGGATATCGCTGGGCAAAACGCAAACCCCGCTTCGAGAGCGACAACGTCCCCGCAAACGAAGAGGAAATCGCCTATTCGACGGGAGTCGGCGCTGAAACATACGCAAAATTTGTGACTTGCCCCACATTTTATCTCACAACAAGAATGTCCCAATATTGCGACGTCGACCGCGCGGGCGACATTTTGGCGTTCGTCAAGTGCGAAAACAAAAAAATGCTGATTATGCGCAGCGTGGATATGCAGATCACCGAAAAGGCTCTGAGAGCGATGCTCGTCTGGCTGAGGGGAAGTTTGGCGGGGCAACAAAACGCCGTCTGCCCCACGATGAGCTTCGAATCCGCTGACGGAGAGCTGTATCTGCGCCTGCACACACAGCATAAAGCCAAACACGCTCAAGTATACTTCAGCACGGGCGAGGCGTCTCCCTTCGCGCGCCACTGGATAAAACTTGACGGGCTTCAGAAGGTGGGTACGCACGAATACACCTTGCACGTGCCTGTGTACAATCCCGCCGCACTGACCGTCGCGTATGCGAGTCTGACGTACGGCGACGATGACGCAAGCTCCACGCCCGTCATAGGAGTCATCCCCCAACAGCTCGGCGCGACCAATGTGGAGGAGGGCAACGAGTGTTCCCGCATCATCTACGACAACTCGATGGACACGGATATCTTTTCCGTCAAGACGGACGACGCGGTTTTGGCGAGTTCTCTGCTCGGGTTGGCAACGGGTCCGTTTGACATCGACGGCGTTTCCGTCAAGGACGGCGCGCTGTTGCTTTGCAGAAGCGAGAGAGAGATCACCTCTTTCGCGCTTACGTCCACGCTTCATTTCGACGTGTACTCGCCGGATCGGCGCGAGCTTCTCATCAAGCTGTTCACCGTGCCGGACGAGAAGTGCTATATGACGCGCATACAGCTTGTCGGCGGCGATTTTTGGCAGAAGATCATCCTGTACGGTTCGGATTTCAAATCGGAAGAGGGGCGCACGCTCGCCAAATTCGCAAATACCAAAGTGATGTCATTTATGGACGCACACGGCTTGATATTCAACAATTTCCTGTGGATATAGCCGCCAAACGTCCCATATAATTAGAATATGTCCGATCCATACGAAAATCAAATCACGGAGTTGATCCCCGACGGCAACCCTTCCTCTCGCAGAAAGGGCGTTATCGTCACGGTCATCGTCCTGTTGCTCGTCGCCATACTCGCCGTGACTTGCGCGCTGCTCGTCAAGACCTATGTCATCTCGACTTTCGTCGTGCAGGGGACGTCTATGTGGCCCACGCTGGACGGCGGTTCGGGCGAAATGGACGACAGCAAACTCACAAACGGCGAGATACTCTACCTCAACAAACTCGCAAAGATCCGCCGCGGAGACATCATCGTATGCACTCCGGGTTGGGCGTTTTTGAAGGACGAAAACGGCAATCCGCTCTCCATCGTCAAGCGCGTCATCGGCGTCGAAGGCGACGTTGTGGAGATCAGAGATTGCGTGACCTACGTCAACGGCGAAGCGATCGACGAGCCGTACATCAACGGCGAAATGCACACCGAAAACGGCGTCTGGACGGTCGGCAAAGACGAAATATTCTGTATGGGCGACAACCGCAACAACTCAACCGACAGCCGCGTCGGCGGAACAATTCCGCTGTCCTGCGTGCAAGGACGATGCTTTTTGATCAAAGGCATCAACGGCAAACTCCGCAAACCGTGACGTCTTTGCAATTGTTTGTTTGAAATTTTTGAAATTTACAAATAGATCCCGAAAATGTTTTCTTTTTGCGTTTGCTCTCCCGCATACGGCAAAACAAACGCCCGACGCATATCATATCGCGCCGAGCTACGATCTTTCAATTTGACAAATTTCAAAAATAACGCCTAGTCCGGGGGTCACCAGACAAAGTGGGCGTCGGAGGATTCGCCGTTGTCGATGAGGATGTCCTGCGCTGTCATCGACTTGTTGACGGCGGCAATAAAAAAGATCCAATCCGCGATTTCGTCCGCGGTAGCCCACTTTTTGAGAGGAGTCAGCGCCATTATCTGCGCCCACTTCTTTTTGTCCTCGACGACGGGCGCGTTCAAGTCGGTAAGCACGCCGCCCGGGGAGACGCTGTTGCAGGTCGCGCCGTACTTTGCCACCTCGAGCGCAACGTGTCGGGTGTAGGCAAGCACGCCGCCCTTTGACGCGGAATACTCGGCGAACTCCGCTCCCGTGTGAGCGCTTGCGGAAGCGACGTTGACGATGGCACGGATGGCGGGCTGCAACGCGTATTTTTCGGTGACGTTGATAGTGCCGCGCAAGTTGACGTCGATGTCGTTTGCGTTTTGCACGCCCGCGTTGTTGACGAGGATGTTCACGCCCTCTATCTCGGGCAATGAGGCGGGTTTTGAAATATCCGCGACAAAGTGCGCGTATCTCTCGCCTTCTATCGCCGCGCTCTTGACGTCTAATCCGCACACAAAATAGCCTTCCGCCAAAAACTTTTTCGCCGTTGCAAGACCTATGCCCGACGATGTCCCTGTTATCAAAACAAGTTGTTTAACTTCTTTTTTTGTCATAATAAACCCCTTGATCACGCATTTTGCGCGGTTTCCGCTCCGTTGTCGCAAGCGGCGATATTGTCTTCCGTTTCCTCTGCGCTTTGTCCCTCGGCGGACTCTATCGCGCTCTTATCGGAAGGCTCGCCCGTCTCTAGCGCTATGTCCGATCCCGCGTCCGAAGCGGTCTGCTCGTTTTGCGCAAGTATCTTGATGTATCCCTCGCCGACGTTGTCGCGCTCCCACTTGCGAGAGATGCGATAGCCTATCGGAGAGAAGATCATCTCACACAGAAGCTCCACGACCATTCCCGTGAGCGAACACGTGACGCATTGCAGCATACTCCATCCGAAGAAATTGTGACTGACGATGAGCGCGAACAAAAAGTTGTCAACAAATTGCCCTATCAGCGTGGAGATGTAGCTGCGCGCGGCGAACACTCCGAAGTTGTTGCGCTTGAACAGCTTGCCGACGCCCCAATTGGTGATGTTGTTGACGACCGACGACGCAAGAAACGCGATAGTACTGCCCAAAACGACATACCACGTGCCTGCAAATGTGTTGTCCAATGCGTTGTTGATCAGCTCGCCGCCTTCGGGGACAAAGGATTCGCCCCACTCGCCGGGGATCTTCGCCGCCACAAACAGCACAAGCGCCAACAGCAGATTGATGAACGCCGCCACAAACGACAGCTTGATCGACGCTTTGGGTCCGAATCGCTTGACGGTCACGTCCATCGTGAGGAAGCTGAGCCAGCTGAGCAACATACCCGCGTCCAGCGCAAGCCAACTCACGCCCGTGTCTATGCTCTTGTTGGCAAGCAGGTTCATTCCTATGACGGAGATGACAAACAGCGCCATTGTCATTGCGGGGATGCCTCTGAGCAAAGCCTTTGTCTCTCTTGCCTCTTTCAACAGCCACGTTTTAATTTTTTCCATGAAAAAAACTCCTTTTTATTATTTTAATAGCGGGTGAGGACACCGCTATGCAAATCGGAGTCGCGCTTTACCAAATTGCTGACGCAATTCGCCCCTAAGCGCACATCGATTTGCTCCGTTCTCCGCGCGTAAAAAACTTAACGCTTCACATACTTAGTATGCAGGAATGCGCAGGATGACGCTCCAAGATACTCGTATGGCTTGCTATTTTTTGCGCTTGTTGCGTCGGCTTTGCCGACGTTTTTCAATCTTTGGTTTTCTTTCCCGTGTGTTTGTTGCACAGATATTTTTCTTTTTGATTTGTAAACCGCTTCCGACAATTCACAAATCATTTCGCTTTCGTTGTTCACGCGAGTCATTTTGAAAATCCATCATATCTCGCGATTGCTTTCCAAACACGAGGACAACACAAAGTTTTCGCTTTTACTCTCGAATTTTCGGCGAAAGTCGCGCTTTTTTCTTATTGTATACCAACGGTTGCCTTCGCGTCAAGCGAAAGAGGGCTTTCGTCCGCGCCGCTTTTGATGAGGAAGTATGCCGCGGCGCCGATCATTGCCGCGTTGTCCGTGCAGTAGCGCAACTGAGGATAAAAAACTTCGCATCCGCACTTTTTCATATCGTCAAAGCGAGAGCGCAACAGAGAATTCGCGCTGACTCCTCCCGCAACGGCGAGCTTCTTGACGCCCGTACGCTTTGATAGCAACTGCGTCATATCGACAAGTTGATCCACCGCCGCCTGCTGAAAACTTGCGGCGATATCCGCTTTTGGAATGACCTCGCCCTTTTGTTCGAGCTTATGCACTAGGTTGATGACGAAAGTTTTGACGCCGCTGTAGCTGAAATACGGTTCGCCCGTGTTTTTCACCTTGGGGATGTCGAAAACAGGCTTGCCTTCGCGCGCGAGTTTTTCGATCTCGGGACCGCCGGGATAGGGTAGACCAAGCACGCGCGCCACCTTGTCAAACGCTTCGCCCGCGGCGTCGTCCCTGCTTTCGGCAAGCAAAGTCAGCCGCTCGTAATCCTCAACTTTGACCACCGCGGTATGTCCGCCGCTCGCGAGCAGGCACAGATATGGCGGCTCGAGCGCGCTGTCGATATAATTTGCCGCGATATGTCCCTTGATATGAGATATGCCGAAAAGCGGCTTGCCCCACGCGTACGCCAATCCCTTCGCGAAGTTGACGCCCACAAGCAACGCCCCCAACAAGCCCGCGCCGTAGGTGACGGCGATCGCGTCGACGTCGTCCTTTGAGACCGCCGCCCTGCTCATCGCTTCCTTGACGACGCTCTCGATGGCGAGAGTGTGATTGCGGCTTGCGATCTCGGGGACGACTCCGCCAAACCGACGGTGGATCTCGATCTGCGTCGCGATCACACTGCTCAAAACCTGCCTGCCGTCTTTCACGATCGCGCAAGCCGTCTCGTCGCAACTGGACTCTATCGCAAGCACAGTTATATTCTGTTTTTCAAACAGGTCGTTCATTTCATATCCCGCGTTTTATACGCGTATTTCGTGCGCATAAACTTATTCTTTTTGCAAAATCAAGCGAACGCGCTCCATTTGACAATCTCACTTCTGGATGGAAGAAAGTTTGAGATATTCGTTGATAAATCCGTCCAGATCGCCGTCCATAACCGCCTGCACGTTGCCCGTTTCATAGTTGGTGCGGTGGTCCTTGACCATTGTGTAGGGACAGAAAACATAGCTTCTTATCTGGCTTCCCCACTCGATCTTTTTGAGCTGTCCGCTGATTGCCGCGGCCTCTTCTTCGCGTTCGCGCTCCTTCTTCTCGATGAGCTTTGAACGGAGCATTTGCAGCGCGACTTCCTTGTTTTGGATCTGGCTACGCTCGTTTTGGCAGGCGACGATTATGCCCGTCGGAATGTGCGTAATGCGGATTGCGCTCTCCGTCTTGTTGACGTGCTGTCCGCCCGCGCCGCCGCTTCTGTACGTGTCGATCTTGAGATCCTCGGGGCGTATCTCGATCTCGGAAGTGTCGATGATCTCGGGCATAACTTCGAGGGACGCAAACGAGGTGTGCCTCCTCGCGTTCGCGTCAAACGGGGAGATGCGCACAAGCCTATGCACGCCTTTTTCCGCCTTGAGATAGCCATAGGCGTTGTCGCCTTCGACTCTGAATGTGACGCTCTTGATCCCCGCCTCGTCGCCAGCGAGATAGTCAAGCTCCGTGTAGGACCACCCCGTCCTCTCCACATAGCGCGTGTACATACGATAGAGCATAGAGGTCCAGTCCTGCGCCTCGGTGCCGCCCGCGCCCGCGTGCAGAGTGAGGATGGCGTTGAGCGAATCGTATTTGCCGCTCAGCAAAGTGGCGAGGGACAAACTCTCCACGTGTTCGGCAAGCTCGTCCACCATCGAGGTCAGATTGGCGTCCTCCTCTTCGCTCGCCTCAAGCTCGACGATGTCGACAAGCTCGATGGCGTCGTCAATACGCGCGATCATCTTCTCGAATTTTTCGAGTTTGCTTGTGATCTGGCTTATTTCCTTGGAGACTTTGCGCGCGTTGTCCGCGTCCTCCCAAAAGCCTTCCGCGTTTTGCTGTTCGCCTAGGAGCGCGGCGCGCTCTTTGAGCTTTTGCGGATTGATGCTCTCATATGCGCGCGTCATCTCCGCTTTCATATCTTTCAGTTTGGATTTGATCTCGTTATAGTCCAGCATAAATTCTCCCGTCCGAAAAACTTTTTATCATTATGCGTTTTTGCCGCAACAATTTTTATATTTTTTGCCCGATCCGCAGGGACACGGGTCGTTTCTGCCTATCCCGCGCGAGCGACGCACTTGCTCCGTGCCGTTGGCCTGCTTCCCGCTGCCGACTCTGAGATAGAAATCTATCCCGTTGCAGAGGTTGACGATCACCGTCTCGCTCCAGAATTTGTAGAACGTCTCGAAATAGGTCTCGCACTTGTCCAAAAACTCGTCCACGTTCTTCTCGTCCAACTTGAGGGCGCGGCTTTGGCGAATGATGAAAACGTTGTATCTGCTCCAGCAATTCAGCAACAGCGTCTGCAACGCCTTGAACGCCATCTCCGCGAAATCCTGTCCCGCCTTTCTCTCCAATTTGATGAGTTCCGCGCGCAATTGCTCCGTCGCTTTGTCGACGAGCATACCGACGATGGCGTCTTTTGCGAGCAGTTTTTCGGGAGCGGGCGCGTCCTTTTTCATCTCTTCGAGCATTTTTGTCTGCAACATATCGTTGCCTACGCCGACAAACAGACGGCGATCGCAATCGCTGTCTATCTTTTTGAGGTTGAATTTGTCCCCGCTCTCCGTCTTTTCCGTCGCGCCGTCCACGATGTCGACGGCGACGTCTTTGACGATGGACGCAAGCAGATCGTCGAGATTTTCAAATTTCAGCTCGCTCTCCTCGTCGGGAGTCCAATCCTTATCGCCGAGCATAGAGGCAAGATCCTTTTCGAGCCTGCGCATCCTTGTCTCCGCGTTTTTGCGGCTGTTATCGATATATTTTGTGGGGATCATACTCTTGAGCAATCTCTCGGCGGTACTCATATAGATGTTGTCGATCAGCTCGTCGAACATCTCCATCGATTCCTTTTTGTAGACCGCGTGAGGGTCGTGCTGACCGTATGCTCTGAGTCCGACGCCTTCTTTGAGCGCGTTGATCTTGTCGAGAAATTCCGGCCAACGCTCGTCGATGATCTTGAGCAAGACGTGCCTCTCCTCGTCGCCGTAATCGAAATTGCGCTGTGCATAGTAGGCGACTTTTTCGGCATATTCCTCATTCGCTTTCTCGATGACCGCCGAGACGATGTCGTCGTAATCTCCGGACTCGCAAAGCTCCTTGGTGATCACGCTGCCCTGTCTGAACACGGGTTCGGGAAGATCGTCCTCATCCTCGATATCCTCTCCGTCAAGAAGTTCTTTTGCCATAGCGCGCGCGTTTTCGGCGTCATAGGCAAATTCCGATTCCGCGCCGCCCTTGAGCATACGCCTTGTCAGCTCCTTGACAAGCCCCTCGATATCCCACTTGGCGTACGGCTGAGAAAAATCGATGTGGCGATCGACGATGTCCTCCGCAAGCACGCGGATCATCTTTTCGATGTGACTGTGGACGTCCTGCTCTCCCTTGAGGACGAGGTTGCGCTCGTCATAGATCGTGCGGCGCTGGACTTCAAGCACTTCGTCGTAGAACAACAACTCGCGCCTTTGCACAAACTGTCTGCCCTCTATCTTGCGCTGAGTGTTGATGATCAGATTCCTGACGATGCCGTAATTGAGCGCGATATCCTTCCCGCCGTCGGGCAAAGTCATTTTCAGCCTGTTGAGTATGGAGATCAGCCTCTCCCTGTTGTTGAAGGCGAGCAACTCGTCGTCAAGCGCGATATAAAACACGCTCTCGCCGACGTCGCCCTGACGTCCCGCACGACCGCGCAACTGGTTGTCTATGCGGCGGCTGGAATTTCGCGCGGTGCCAATCACGCACAGACCGCCCACGCCGATGACCTTCTTTTTCCTCTCCTCGCTCTCTATCTTGAACTTTTCAAGCTCCTCGAGATAGAGGGGGCGATATTCCTCTATGAGCTGTTCCGCGTCAATGCCGTATGCGTTGCGGAAATAGTTGATGGCGCTCACCTGCTCGCGGGAATACTTGACGCGCACATTGTCCGCAGCTCCGTTGAGGACTATGGACGCAAGCACGTCGTAGCGCTGTTGCAACTCGCGCCTGCTCTCGTCGCGCGCCTCGTTTTGCTTGTCCTTTTCGGCGATGACGATCTTTTTGTGCTTTCTCTCCTCGCGGAGTCTCTTTTCATAGTTGTCGAATCCGCCGAAAAGCTGAGCGTTGTATCTCTTTTTCAACGCATCCGCGACTTCCATTCTCGCCAAAATTTCGGGATTGCCGCCAAGCAGGATGTCCGTGCCTCTGCCCGCCATATTGGTGGAGATCGTGACGGCGCCGTACGCGCCCGCCTGCGCGATGATATTGGCCTCTTCCCTGTTGTTCTTGGCGTTGAGGACTTTATGCTCTATCTTTTGCTCGGCGAGCAACTTGCTTATCGTTTCGGATTCCTCGACGCTTGTGGTGCCCAGCAATATGGGCTGTCCCTTGGAGTGCCTCGCCATAATGTCGTTGACAAGCGCCCTGTATTTGGAGCTTTGATCGATGTAGATGTTGTCGGGCAGATCTTTGCGCACGCAGGGTTTGTTTTGCGGGATCTGCACGACGTCGAGCTTGTAGATATCCTTGAATTCCGCCTCTTCCGTCTTTGCCGTACCCGTCATACCCGAGATGCGCCTGTATTGCCTGAACAAATTCTGATAGGTGATCGTCGCGACGATCTGGTTGTCGCCGCGCACTCTTACGCGCATATCGAGCAGGGCTTCCTTCGCCTCTATCGCTTGATGCAATCCGTCGCTGAAACGGCGCCCCGGAGTCGCGCGACCCGTGTGTTGATCTATGATCACGACCTGCTTGTCCGGCGAGAGGAGATAATGCCTGTCTCGGATGAAGAGGAATCTCGCCCTCAGCGCGACGACGATCCTGTTGTAAAGCTGAGCCTTCTCTTGATCGCCCTCGTTGTCGAAAAGATCCTCCACTCCGAAAAATTGCTCCGCCTTTCTGATGCCCGATTCCGTGAGGATGACCGCCTGTTTTTCATAGTCTATCTCGCAATCGCCTTCCGCCTTGACTTGCTCGTCGCCGTCCTCGGTTTCCTCCGCCTCGTCGTCCTCCTCTTCCGCGCCGCTGAGAGCGCGATCCTCTTCGGAGAGAACGGGTTTCAATTCGTTCACGAATCTCGCGACTTTGATATAGTCCTCTTGGTTGACCTGCGGCACGGACGAGATGATGAGCGGAGTGCGCGCTTCGTCGATGAGGATGGAGTCCACCTCGTCGATGATCGCATAGTTCAGCCCGCGTTGCATCACGTCCTCGACGCGCTCCGCCATATTGTCCCTCAAGAAGTCAAAGCCAAGTTCGCTGTTGGTGCAATAGGTGATGTCCGCATTGTAGGATTCTCTCTTTTGATCCGCGGTCATCTCGGGAACGATGACTCCGACCGTCAGCCCGAGGAAACGATACAGTCTGCCCATCCACTCCGCGTCGCGCTGAGCGAGATACTCGTTGACGGTGACCACATGCACGCCGTTTGACGTCAATGCGTTGAGATATGCGGGCATTGTCGCGACAAGGGTCTTGCCTTCGCCCGTCGCCATCTCGGCGATCCTGCCTTGATGAAGCGCGATCGCGCCCATTATCTGCACGGGGAACGGCCTCATATGAAGCACCCTTGCGCTCGCCTCCCTCACGGTCGCGTACGCCTCGACAAGCAGATCGTCAAGCGTCTCGCCCGCGTTGAGCCTCTCGCGAAATTGCCGCGTCATATCGGCAAGCTCTTCGGAACTCTTGGCTTTATATTCCTCCTCGAGAGCCTCGATCTTGCTCGCCAATTTTTTGAGTTTTTTGACTTTTCTGTCATTTTCGTTAAAAATAGACATTGTATCCTCACTCCGCGCGTGTGCGCGTATTTATTTTTGTTTTGCCGCTCTTGCGCGCGACCGTTGTAGCCCTCGCGCGGACCGCATAAATCATACGTCTTTATGCCGCGCCCTTCAATCAGTCGTTTTGCTCAAACTGTATTTTTTGCTTTGTTATCGCCGCAGTCAACACGCTCACCTCGCGAGCGCCCGCCTTGAGCAACGTCTTTGCGCACTCGTTTGAGGTCGCGCCCGTCGTGAATATGTCGTCGACAAGCAAAATGCTTCGCCTTTTGACCTCTTTGAATACGTTTCCGAACGCGCCTTCGAGATTCGCCGCCCTGTCTCTCGCGTTCAGCGCTTTTTGCTCGGATGTATTCTTGTTTTTGACAAGGGCGGGCAACATCGGCAGATTCAGCCTGCCAGCGACGTCACACGCGAGCAATTCGGATTGATTGAACCCGCGCTTTGTCTCTTCCTCTCTCGTCATAGGCACAAAGCATACGATCTCGGCAAACATTTCCCTCTTGAGAAAAGTATCCGCCATAAAGGCGCCGAGCGTCTCGGCGATATACTTTTTGCCGCCAAATTTAAGATCGTGGATCATCTTTACGACAAGCCCGTCGTATTCGAAGGGCGACCTGCACAACTTGAACGCGAACTCCGCATTCTGACAGCGCAGACAGTATTCCTCCTCCGCGACGAGGGGCGAGCCGCAACTGAGGCAGAAATCGTCGCCCACAAACGGCAGCGCGTCGAGGCACTTCGCGCAGACGCGGAATCTGCTCGGTTCGTTCAATTCCGCAAGGCAGACGTCGCAAGTGATCTCCTCGGGATAGAGCGCGGCGCTCAACGCGTCGGCGGCGCTTTTGAACATCCTCTTGATCTTCTCGCCCCTTGCCGCGCGAGCGGGAGCCTTTGCGGGATCAGTCGTCATAGCCTCCCCCTTGCAGCTCATCCTCGATAAGATTTATGAGCAACGAATATCTTTTTGCGGTCTGGTTGTTGCGGACCATACGTTGCACCGTGGCTTTCGACCCCGAGATGACCACAAGTTTTTTCGCCCTTGTCACCGCCGTGTAGAGCAGGTTGCGCGTCTGCAAAAGATAGTTGCTGTCAAGCGCTACGACCACGGCGTCAAACTCGCTTCCCTGCGATTTGTGAATGGTGATGGCGTACGCGAGCGAAAGCTGATCTATGTCGCCATATTGATAAATCGACACTTTATCGTCGTCAAAACGCACGGTAAACTGCATTATCTGCACATTTATGCTTTCGATCACGCCTATGTCGCCGTTGAAAACTCCCGTGCCGCGCTCTATGCGCCCGCCGAGATTCTGCGACCACTCCTGCTGATAATTGTTGACCGTCTGCATCACCTTATCCCCTTCTCTGAAAAGCACGTCTCCCTTTTTCAGTTCCTTTTTGGAAGGCGACGCGGGATTGACGAGTTTTTGCAATTCGCGGTTGAGGTTGATGGTGCCTGCAAAACTGCGCTTCATCGGACAAAGCACCTGAATGTCCTTGGGTTCTATGCCGAGATACTTCGGCAAGCGCTTCGTGACGAGCGCGAGCGTGCTTTGGCAGATCGCCTCGCTTGTGTCCTTCTCCTCAAAGAAGAAGTCGTCGCTTTTGTTGTCGAGATCGGGCATTTCCCCGCGGTTGATCCTGTGGGCGTTGGGGACGATCTTGCTCTTTTCGGATTGCCTGTATATCTGCGTGAGATAGCTCACCGAAAAATGTCCGCACTTGATGAGGTCGCCCAGCACGTTGCCCGCGCCGACCGACGCAAGTTGATCCTTGTCGCCGACAAGCACAAGCCTTGCGCCTCTCTCAAGCGCGCCCAAAAGCGCGCAGAACACATATTCGTCCACCATACTGACTTCGTCCACGATGACGACGTCCAGCGGCAGGCGTTTGCTCTCGTTGAAGGAGAAGTGACCCTCTCCGTTTTTCCAATCGAGGTCAAGCATACGGTGGATGGTCTTTGCCTCCTCTCCCGTCGCTTGGCTGAGTCGCTTGGCGGCTCTTCCCGTGGGAGCGCACAACGCCACGCGTTGTCCGAGATTTTTGAACACTCTGAGGATGCACTTGACGATCGTCGTTTTGCCCGTGCCGGGGCCGCCCGTCACGATATGCACGCCGTTTTCGATGGACGCGCGCACCGCGTCTTTCTGTTTGGGATGCAACTCGAAGCCCGCTTCCTTCTCGAATCTGCCAACTTCAAAATCGACGTTCACTCTGAAATCTGACGCTTCGCTCCTCAGTCTGAGGAGGCGTTTTGCGATCGACTTTTCAATCTGAAAATTCTTTTTCAGCGTTACGGCGATATGCTCGCCCGCGTCATAGCGCACCAGCTCTCCGAGCAGGATCATATCTTCAAGCACGTCTCTGACGTTGCCCTCGCCCTCTTCGAGGCCGAGCAGTGTGCGCGCCGTTTCGACAAGCTCATCTTCGGGAAGATAGTTGTGTCCCGCTCTCACGGAGACGTCCTTCAGCACATAGGTTATCGCAGCGCCTACTCTGAAATTGCTGTCGCGGTCTATGCCCAACTCCGACGCGATTCTGTCCGCTGTGGCAAAACCGACGCCGTCGATGTCGTCCACAAGCATATACGGATTTTTGCGGACGTTGTCCACCGTCTTTTCCTCGTATATCTTGTAGATCCTGAGCGCCATATTGATGGAGATGCCGAGATCCTGCAAAAACATAATTGCGTCCTGCATCTTCTGCAATCTGACGTATCCCATCCCGAATTCCGTCGCCTTTTTGAGGGAGATCCCGCGCACTTTGGCAAGCTCGAAAGGATATTTCATCATCTCGAGGCTGTCCACGCCGAAACGCGAGACGATGGCTTCCGCCGTAACGGGACCCAGCCCGTAGATCAAGCCGCTTGAGAGGAATTTTTTTATGCCGTCCAGCCTGGACGGTTGAGAAACTTTGATCTTTTCCGCGACAAATTGTCTGCCGTACAGCGTCTTTTGTTGAAATTTGCCCTCGACTTCGACGTTCATCCCTTCGCTCACGGGAGGGAAGAGTCCGACAACGGTGAACACGCCGTCCTCGCTTCTCACGTCAAGCACGGTGTATCCCGTTTCGGGGCTTTGGAATATTACGCTTTTGATCTCGCCTTTAAGAAGCATATCCTCTCTTTGGTCGGCGTCGGAGCGCTCGATATGGGCGTTTCCGCGCACCCGTTGCGGGTATAAAAAACGGCAGTATTACCCTGCCGTCTTTGCCGGTTCATTCAAAAGTTGTATTTGCTCAATTCCTCTTGAAGCTGTTCGACTTTGTCCGTCATCTCCCAAGAGAAGCCCTCTCTGCCGAAATGACCGTAATTCGATGTGCGTCTATAGATGGGGCGGTCGAGTTTGAGCGCGTCGATGATGGCAAGCGGCCTCAAATCGAACACGTCCTGCACGATCTTGACGATCGTCTCGTCGTCGACTTTGCCCGTCCCGAACGTGTCGACATATATCGACACGGGGTGAGACATCCCGATCGCATAGGCAAGTTGCAACTCCACCTTTTTGCAAATCCCCGCCGCAACAAGATTCTTGCAGACGTAACGCGCCATATAGCAAGCGCTTCTGTCCACTTTGGTCGGGTCCTTGCCGCTGAAAGCGCCGCCGCCGTGCGGGCAAAAACCGCCGTAGGTGTCCACAATGATCTTGCGCCCCGTGACGCCGCTGTCTCCCGCAGGACCGCCTATGACGAAACGCCCTGTCGGATTGATGTAAAACTTCGTGTCGTCGTCGATAAGCTCCGACGGAATGGACGGAGAGATGACTTTGTCGATGATCTCGCGCTCTATCTCGTCAAGCTCGACTTCCTCGGAGTGCTGGCAGCTGACGACCACCGTATCCACGCGCTTGGGCGCGCCGTTTTCGTACTCGACTGTGACCTGCGCCTTGCCGTCCGGCCGCAACCACTTGAGCAATCCGAGCTTTCTGACCTCGGTCAGCCTGCGCGTGAGCGCGTGAGCGAGCATAATGGGCATCGGCATAAGCTCGGGAGTCTCGTCCGTCGCATATCCGAACATCATCCCCTGATCGCCCGCGCCTCTGAGGTCATAATCGTCGTTGCTGTCCGCGTCGGACGCAGAATCCACGCCCTGCGCTATGTCCTTTGACTGCTCGTCGATGGACGAAAGGACGGCGCAAGTCTTAAAGTCGAAACCGAGCGAGCTGTCGTTGTAGCCGATGTCCTCGATCACGTCGCGCACTATCGCGGGAATGTCCGAGTAGTGCGTGTCCGCGGAGACCTCACCGAACACCATCACGACGCCCGTCGTCGCGCAAACTTCGATGGCAACGCGCGCGGAAGGTTCTGCGGCAATGATATCGTCAAGGATCGCGTCTGCGATCTGATCGCACACCTTGTCGGGATGCCCCTCCGTCACGCTTTCGGATGTGAAAAATTTCTTTTCCATTTGGTTTGATCCTCTATTATGCTTCCTCTTCTTCCTCGATATCTTCAAGTTCCGGATCGGGGACGATCTGCTCTTCGGTCGTCTCGGGAGTCGCATGCACGGTGCTGATGTTCTTGTAGCACTTCATACCCGTTCCCGCGGGAATGAGCTTGCCGATGATGACGTTCTCTTTCAGACCGAGCAGAGGATCCACTCTGTTGTTGATCGCGGCTTCCGCAAGCACCTTTGCCGTCTCCTGGAAGGACGCGGCGGACAGGAAGGACTCCGTCGCAAGCGCCGCCTTGGTGATGCCAAGCAGCGTTCTCTTCGCGCTTGCGGGGACGCCGCCCGCCTCGAGCGCCTTCTCGTTTTCATCCTCATAGGTGAACAGATCGACAAGTTGCCCCGGCAACATATTCGTGTCGCCTTGATTCTCTATCCTGACCTTGCGCAACATCTGTCTGACGATGACTTCGACGTGCTTGTCGTTGATCTCGACGCCCGCCGTGCGGTAGGCGGATTGGACTTCCTTGGCGATGTATTCCTGCACGCCCTTGACGCCCTTCGCCCTCAGCATATCCTGCGGGTTGATGGAGCCTTTGGTGAGCGGATCGCCCGCCTCGAGAATCTCGCCCGGTTGCACGAGGATGTTCGCGTTGTAGGGGATGGCATACGCCTTTGTCTCGCCGTCCGAAGAAGTGACCGTTATCTCGCGACGATCGTCGGAAATCGTGACCGCGCCGCTGTTTTCCGTGATGACGGCTTTACCTTTAGGATTGCGCGCTTCGAAAAGCTCTTCGACGCGGGGCAGACCTTGCGTGATGTCGTCGTCCGTCGCGACGCCGCCCGAGTGGAACGTTCTCATCGTGAGCTGGGTGCCCGGCTCGCCGATGGACTGCGCGGCGATGATGCCGACCGCCTCGCCTATCTTGACGGGATTGCCCGACGCCATATTTTTGCCGTAGCACTTCACGCACACGCCGTTTCTTGTCTTGCAGGTGAGAATGGAGCGGATGAGGACGCCGGGTTGATGGTGCATATCCGATCCGTTCTTCTCCCAATGCGCGGTCAAAATGTTGTCGATCTCCTTTGCCTTATCCGTAGAGATCAGCGTGTCCGCTTCGCAGATAACTTCGCCCGTTTCGGGGTTTATCACATCGTTTATGGTGTATCTTCCCGCGATTCTGTCGGCAAGAGCCTCAATGACGCTCTTCTCGTCGCGTATCGCCGTGATGAAAGTTCCCTTTGTGTCGCCACAATCCTGCTCGCGTACGATGACGGAGTGAGACACGTCCACGAGACGCCTTGTGAGATAGCCGGAGTCCGCCGTCTTGAGCGCCGTATCCGCGAGACCTTTTCTGCCGCCGTGCGACGAAATGAAGTATTCCAAAACCGAAAGTCCTTCACGGAATGAGGAGCGCACAGGCAACTCGATCGTGCGACCCGAAGGATCCGCCATAAGACCGCGCATACCTGCGAGCTGTCTGATCTGGCCCATACTTCCGCGCGCGCCGGAGTTTGCCATCATCCAAATCGGGTTGAAGTCGTCAAGGCCTTTTTTGAGTTCTTCCTCGACCTTGTCGGCGGCTTCCTTCCAAACTTTGATGACCTCTTTGTAACGGCCCTCGTCGGAGAACACGCCGCGAGCGTACAATTTTTCGATGTGGACCACCTGCGCCTCGGCGTCGGCGACGATCTTCTTCTTGTCGCCGGGGATGTGCATATCAAAGACGGACGCCGTGATCGCGCCTATCGTCGAATATTTGTATCCGAGCGCCTTGATGTTGTCCAGCATTGCCGCCGTCTCGGTTGCGCCGTGATATTTGAAGCAATTGTCGACGATCATACTCAGCTGTTTCTTGCCGATTGCCATCGCTTTCTTGCCGAGGACCTTCTGAATGCTCTCTCTGAGAGCAGTGATCTCGCGCAGATAGTTCTTGGAATCGTCGATGTCAAGCTCTCCCGCCTCCGCGATCGCGTCCTTGATCTTGTCGATCTGAGCGTCGCTGAGGTCCTGCCTCTTCAATATTGAACGCGCACGCGCGTATGCGTCGTCGCCGAGGCCTCCGCGGAAGAGGTCAACTATGGCGTGGAATTGTTTCTCGTCGATGTTGGCGTGTATGCCCAATATGCCTTCGACTTCAAGCTGTCCCTTGAGTTCCGGCACGCTTCTGTCAACAAATTGCAAATCCTGCGGAATGTTGTTGTTGAAGATGCAACGACCCAAGGTGGTGTGCAACAATTGGTTCTCCTTTGTGCCGTCATCGTGGACGACGGGAACGCGGATGTAGCACAGGGATTGCAGTGTGAGCGCATGCTCGTTGTAGGCAAGCACAGCCTCGTCGAAAGAGCTGTAATAGTTGCCTTCGCCAACGGCACCCGGCTTGACGATGGTCAGATAGTAGGATCCGATGACCATATCCTGCGTGGGCGACACGATCGGCTTGCCGTCGCTGAGCTTGAGGATGTTGTTGGTGCAAAGCATAAGGATCCTCGCCTCAGCCTGCGCCTCGATGGAGAGCGGGACGTGGACAGCCATTTGGTCGCCGTCGAAGTCCGCGTTGAACGCGCCGCAAGCGAGCGGGTGAAGCTTGATCGCTCTGCCCTCGACAAGCACGGGTTCGAATGCCTGTATGCCGAGACGGTGAAGCGTGGGAGCGCGGTTGAGCAACACGGGATGGTCCTTGATGATCTCTTCGAGAATATCCCAAACTTGATTCTTGCCCGTATCCACAAAGCGTTTTGCGCTCTTGATGTTGTGGCAGAGGTTTCTCTCCACAAGTTTATTCATAATGAACGGCTTGAACAGCTCGAGCGCCATCTCCTTGGGGAGACCGCACTGATACAGTTTGAGCTCGGGGCCGACGACTATGACCGAACGTCCCGAATAGTCCACGCGCTTGCCGAGCAGGTTCTGACGGAAACGTCCCTGCTTGCCGCGCAACATTCCGGAGAGCGATTTGAGATCCCTGTTGCCGGGACCCGCAACGGCTTTTCCTCTGCGGCCGTTGTCGATGAGCGCGTCCACAGCCTCCTGGAGCATTCTCTTCTCGTTGTGGACGATGATCTCGGGCGCGCCGAGTTCCTTGAGTTTCTTCAAACGGTTGTTGCGGTTGATGACGCGGCGATACAGATCGTTGAGGTCGCTCGTCGCGAAGCGTCCGCCGTCGAGTTGGACCATAGGACGAAGCTCGGGAGGCAAAACGGGAAGCACGTCAAGCACCATCCACTCGGGCTTGTTGCCCGATTGACGGAAAGCCTCGACAACTTCCAGTCTCTTGACCGCCTTCATACGCTTTTGACCCATCGAGTTTGCGATGATGTCCTTGAGCTGTTTGCTCTCCTCGTCGAGGTCGATCTCCATAAGCAGTTCTTTGACGGCTTCTGCGCCCATCCCCACTCTGAAATCCTTCGCGTCGTACTTTTCAAGCAGATCGCGATATTCCTTGTCGGAGATGACTTGCTTTTTGACAACCTCTTCCGCCTTGCCGGGATCAAGCACGATGTAGGACACAAAGTATACGACCTGCTCGAGATCCTTTGGCGAAATGTCAAGCAAAATGCTGATGCGCGAAGGCACGCCTCTCAGATACCAAATGTGCGTGACTGGAGTCGCAAGCTCGATATGGCCCATCCTCTCGCGGCGCACCTTGGACTTTGTGACCTCAACGCCGCACTTCTCGCAGACGACCCCCTTATAGCGTATCCTCTTGTATCTTCCGCAGTGGCATTCCCAATCCTTGGTGGGTCCGAAGATCTTCTCGCAGAAAAGTCCGTCCTTTTCGGGCTTTTGCGTGCGGTAGTTGATAGTTTCGGGCTTTGTGACCTCGCCGTACGACCATTCTCTGATCTTCTCAGGGGATGCTATTCCTATTTGAATTGCGTCAAAATTGCTGAGTTCGTACATACTCTTTCTCCTTTATTCCTCGTCGGAATTGTCGTCCGACGGGGTGCCGAACAGCTCGCTCAGATCGGTCGTACCCTCTGTCAGGGAGCTGAAATAATCCTCATCGTCGTCGCTGTCAAACATACTGTCGTTGCCCTTGCCGCCGTCGGCGAGCGATCCGAAGAAGTCCTCGGTCGTCGTCTTGAAGCCTTCGCCGCCGAGAATGTCCACTTCCTTGAGTTCGGGCGCTCTTCTCACAGGCTCGAAGTCGTTGTCGTCGTCGGAATAATCTCTCAGTTTGATCTCATCGCGATCTTCCGTGAGGACCTTGACGTCGAGCGCAAGACTCTTAAGTTCCTTGACAAGCACCTTGAAGGACTCGGGAATGCCGGGTTCGGACACGTTGTTGCCTTTGACGATAGACTCGTAGGTCTTGACTCTGCCGACGACGTCGTCCGACTTGACAGTCAGGATCTCCTGCAACATATTCGCCGCGCCGTACGCCTCGAGCGCCCAGACTTCCATCTCGCCGAAACGCTGTCCGCCGAACTGCGCTTTGCCGCCCAAAGGTTGTTGCGTGACCAAGCTGTAGGGGCCCGTGGACCTCGCGTGAATCTTGTCGTCGACAAGATGATGCAGTTTGAGATAGTACATATATCCGACGGTCGCGCGGTTTTCGAAAGGTTCGCCCGTTCTTCCGTCGTACAGCTGGATCTTGCCGTCCACTTCACCGTTTTCGTTGACGATGCCGTATTGCTGGAACAGCGCCTTGATGTCCTGCTCGTTCGCGCCGTCGAAAACGGGGGTCGCGATCTTCCAATCGAGCATATGGGCGATAAGCCCGAGGTGGACTTCAAGCACCTGTCCTATGTTCATACGCGAAGGCACGCCGAGAGGATTGAGAACGATCTGCAACGGTGTGCCGTCCGCCATAAACGGCATATCCTCTTTGGGAAGCACGCGGCTGACGACGCCCTTGTTGCCGTGACGGCCCGCCATCTTGTCGCCGACGGAGATCTTCCTCTTCTGAGCGATGTAGACGCGCACCAACTTGTTGACGCCGGGAGCAAGCTCGTCCTTGTTGCGCCTTGTGAACTGCTTGACGTCGACGACGATGCCGCTCTCGCCGTTGGGAACTCTCAGCGACGTGTCGCGGACTTCTCTCGCCTTCTCGCCGAATATTGCTCTGAGTAGTCTCTCCTCGGGAGTGAGTTCGGTCTCGCCCTTCGGGGTGACCTTGCCGACGAGGATGTCGCCCGCCTTGACTTCGGCGCCGACTCTGACAATGCCGTCGTCGTCGAGATTTCTGAGCGCTTCGTCGCTCAAGTTGGGAATATCTCTTGTGATCTGCTCTTCGCCGAGCTTCGTATCGCGGCACTCGATCTCGTACTCCTCGATATGTATCGAAGTGTAGAGGTCGTCGCGTACAAGCTCCTCGCTGATGAGGACGGCGTCCTCATAGTTGTAGCCTTCCCAGCTCATAAAGCCGATGAGCATATTTCTGCCGAGCGCCAGCTCGCCTTGGTCGCACGCGGGACCGTCCGCAAGCACCGTGCCTTCCTCAAGCAGGTTGCCCTTCTCGTCGTACTTGGGACCGAAAACTCTGTCGCCCTTGTTTACGATGGGATGCTGATTGATGCAGGTGGATTGGTTGGAGCGCTCGAATTTGCTGAGCGTGTAGGTCTCCTCCGTGCCGTCGTCGCAAGCGATGATGATGTTGTCGCTGTCGACATATTTGACATAGCCGTCCTTATGCGCGATCTTCAGCACGCCGCTGTCGTAGGCGATCTTGTGTTCGACGCCGGTCGCGATCATAGGAGCCTGCGGCTTGAGAAGAGGCACTGCCTGTCTCTGCATATTCGAACCCATCAACGCGCGGTTTGTATCGTCGTTTTCAAGGAAGGGAATGAGCGCCGTCGCGATGGATATGAGCTGTTTGGGGTTGACGTCCATATAGTCCGCCATAAGTTTGGGAACCTCGCGGATGTCCTTCTTGATGCGGCAATTGACGCGGTTTCTCACGAAGCGGCTTGTCTCGTCCAGCTCCTCGTTTGCCTGCGCGATGATGTATTTGTCCTCTTCATCCGCCGCCATATAGACGACTTCGTCCGTGACATAGCTGTCAATGACTTTGCCGTTTTCGTCTTTGATCTTCTCTATCCTTCTGTACGGAGTCTCGATAAAGCCGTATTCGTTGACCTTCGCATAGCTGGAAAGAGAGGTGATAAGGCCGATGTTCTGTCCTTCTGGAGTCTCGATAGGACACATACGCCCATAGTGAGAGTGGTGAACGTCGCGCACTTCGAAGCTGGCGCGCTCTCTGTTGAGACCGCCGGGGCCGAGAGCGGAGAGTTTCCTCTTGTGAGTAAGCTCCGCAATGGGGTTGGGCTGATCCATAAATTGGGACAGCTGCGAAGAGCCGAAGAACTCCTTAATCGCGCTCGTCACGGGGCGGATGTTGATGAGGGTCTGCGGCGTGATCTCCGCATTCTCCTGCGCGGAAGCCATCCTCTCGCGGATGACTCTCTCGAGACGGGAGATGCCGATGCGGAATTGATTTTGAAGGAGTTCGCCCACGGCGCGCACGCGACGGTTTGAAAGATGGTCGATGTCGTCAAGCGTGCCGAAGCCGTATCTCAATCCGAGATTGTAGTTGGTGACGGCGACGATGTCGTCGTGAGTGATGTGCTTGTACACAAGCTCGTCCCTGCTCGCCTTGATGGCGTATTTCAGCTCCTGCGTGTTGTCGCCGAATTGCTTGATGAGCGCGAACAGGTTGGGAAGATAAACTTTTTCGAGAATGCCAAGCTCGCGAGGATCGCAATCCACAAAAGCGTTGAGATCCGCCGTGTTGTTGCCGATCATCTTGAAGGTCTTCTTTTTGCCGTCCTTGTCGACGTATTCGACAAAAGCCTCGTTGATGCCCGCGTTTTGGATCTTCTTGCCCTTTTCCTCGGTGATCGTCTCACCCTTTGCGGCAACGATCTCGCCCGTGACGGGATTGACGAGTTTTTCCGTCAGCTTGCAGCCAACCAGACGCGTGCCGATGGCGAGCTTTTTGTTGTATTTGTAACGCCCGACTCTTGCGAGGTCATAGCGTTTATAATCGTCAAACAGATTGTGGATGAGAACGTTTGCGCCTTCCACTGTGGGAACTTCGCCCGGACGCATACGACGGAACAGATCGATCTTGCCCTGTTCTTCCGTCTTTGCCGTGTCCTTGTCGCAGGTGTTCTTTATCATCGGATCGCCGCCGAACAGCTCGAGCAATTCCTCATCCGTGCCGTAGCCGAGCGCGCGCAAAAGCGTGGTGGCGGGGATCTTCCTCATCCTGTCGACATGCACCCACTGCACGTCGTTGGAATCCTGCTCGTATTCGAGCCAGGCGCCGCGGTTGGGAATGACGGTGGTGGCATAGCGAGGAACGCCGTTTTTGTCAAGCACTCTGTCGTTGTAGACGCCGGGGCTTCTGACAAGCTGGCTGACGATGACGCGCTCCGCGCCGTTGATGACAAACGAACCCGCTTCCGTCATCAGAGGGAAATCTCCCATAAAGACTTCCTGCTCGACAACTTCGCCGGTCTCCTTGTTCGTGAGGCGCGTCTTAACCTTGAGAGGCACCGCATAAGTTGCGTCGCGATCCTTGCACTCCTTGACGGAATACTTCGGCTCGCCGTCGAACCTGTGAGAGAGGAACTCGAGTTCGAGCTTTTGCGAGAAGTCCGAAATGGGAGAATAATCTTGGAAAACCTCGTCGATCCCCTCGTGAATGAAGCTCTGATAGGAGTTCTTCTGCACTTCGATAAGATACGGTATGGGCAGAACGTTTTTGATTCTGGAAAAATCGCGTCTTTCTGTCTTGCCGTACATCTGGTTGTGAATTCTTTGGGCCATATATTCACTCCTTAAAAAAATTCGGATTTTGCTCGGGCGACCCTGCTTCGCCCTTGATTTTTTGTTTTGATTGATGTACAATAGCGCTGTTCTTATAACCCCCTACCCCCAAAACAAGCGCTTTTGGGGGCAGGAATAAGTATTATTGCGCAGTTTTCCATTATAAACGACTTTGTCAACCCTGTCAAGGAAAATTTTGTAAATTTGTAAATTATTATAAAGAAAAATATTTATCTTTACAAGACGTTTCGATTTCGGCTATAATCGTCGTATGAGAATAGACAAATTTTTGAAAATTTCAAGGGTCATCAAGCGCCGCACCGTCGCGCAGGAAGCCTGCGACGGAGGGCATATCGAGATCAACGGCAGGGTGGCAAAACCCGCCAAAGACGTCAAGATCGGCGACGTTGTCAAGATCACGTTCGGGGGTCGCAGTATGACATTCGAGATCCTCGACGTCGGCGAAAAACAAACGAAACAGTCCGCCGAGAATATGTATCGGCTGATCGAGGGGGAAGAACTGTGAAGATAGGCGTCATCATCGCCGCGGGCGGCACGAGCCAACGTTACGGCGAGAAAAACAAACTGTTTGAGAAGGCGGGGACAAGTTGCGTATTGATCGAAGCGATCAAACCTTTCCTCTCCGTTGACGGGGTGAGCCGCGTGCTTGTCGGGATACATCCCTCGTATTCGGACGAATTGCTCGTCGCGCTTGACAACGAGAAGATCTCCGACAGCCGCGTCGCGATCGTAGCAGGCGGCGACACTCGCACGGAGACCGTCAAAAACGCCGTGTCCGCCCTGCCCGAGGATATCGACGTCGTACTTGTTCACGACGGAGCGCGCCCTTATGTGAGCCGCGATCTCATCCTCAAAACGCTTGACGCGCTCAAGGACGCGGACGCCGCTGTCGTCGCGATCCCGCCCGTGGACGCGATGATCAGACTCAAGGATCTCAAACCCTTGGACCGCGCGAAGTTCGGGCTTGTGCAGACCCCGTTCGCCTGCAAACGCGATATATTTGAAAGAGCGTACAAAAATGCAAAAAAGGCATTTTATGACGACATTTCGGTTGTAAAAACTGTCAATAATGTCAAAATCGCCTATGTGAAGGGAGAGGCGCAAAACAAAAAAATCACACTTCCTTCTGACCTCGAAGAGCCTCTTGTCGGATGCGGATACGACATCCATCGACTGGAAGCGGGAGAAGGCGTGACGCTGTGCGGAGTGCATATCCCCTGCCCATACAATACGGTCGCTCACAGCGACGGAGACGTGCCTGTCCACGCGCTTATGGACGCCATTCTGACAGCCGTCGGCGAGCGCGACATCGGGCATTTCTTCCCCGTGGACGACCCCGCCTACGACGGCGCGGACAGCCTCGAACTGTTGAAAAAAACACTGGACGTCGCAAGGCAATACGGCAAAGCGCCAAGCAATGTTTCCATCACAATCATCGCGGAAAAACCTCTGCTCGCGCCCCACATTTTGAATATGAAAAAAGCGCTCTCTCCAATACTCGGCGTCCCGATTGAGCGCATTGGCATAAGCGCCACCACCAACGAGCAAGTCGGCGACATAGGCTCCGGAAACGCCATCGCCGCGTTTGCTACGGCGCTGTTAAAATAACCACCTAGGCTATGTGCCTGATTCCATCATTCTGCAGTGACATCGACAACAATGTTGTCGATGTCACTTTATGATGAAGATCTTATTGATAAAATGCAGACCTTGTTGAGATATAGGTCTTGTTGATTTGACGCAGACCTTGTTGACCGGGCGTAAAAGGGGTGTAGCCGATCAAATCGAAAACGCCTTGTGATCCTAAAAGGATATACGCCCTTACTTTTGAAAGATATTGCCTCTGTCCGCGCTTACATTGCGTCTTCTATTGCGTCGCGATCGCCAACGAACACTAAATTTCCCTTTTGCTGAACTATCTGCGATTCAGAATATGACCCTTGATAATCTTCATATATTTCTTCTGTGAAATTGTCATATGCCTCATCGGCAGCCTTTTTTGTCTTGTACTTAAAGATGGTCACGCTATATTCATCTTTTCTATCGTATCTGCCATATTCTATCCTGTATGCCGAAAGAACCCACTCTATTTGGTATTCATAGGATCCTTCAGACAGACCGTCGGGAATTTCCACATATGAGGGAGTATAGATATCATCTTCGTATCTTGACACAGTGACATGGTATCCCTTCTTTGCAAGCTTGGACGCATAGTTTGACGCGCCGTTGCACGCGACGAGGCAAGCTCCCAATATCGCGACAAGCGCTATGACGGCAACTATTCCGAATATTCTCTTTCTGTTTGTTTTCATTGTTTTTTCCTCCAATAATTTGAATTATTTATCATTTGGATTTTCATATCTTTTCCAAATGCAAATTGGCGGTCAGCCACTTTTCTCTCACTCTTGGCATAAAGAACGACGATATGCTTAAAGTAACAACAAAGAGCAGCGCCCAAATGATTTTTTTGCCGAGCAATTGCCAACTTGTGGCGGTATAGCAGAGGCGATAGCCGTCTATGACCTTGCTGTTGCACTCCCAACGTCTATAGCGCGTGAGCGCCCAACAGGTGCCGATGCCGAACGTGACAATCGCCGTGAAGATCGACAATGTCAGCGTGCCGACATAGGTCTCAAGCGTGCTGTCAAGATAGCTCGCGCCTTCCTGCTCCTCTCCTTCGATGTGGATATGGGACGCATACCACTTCTCCATCTTGTGATTTTTCCAGCCGGTGTACGCACCGATCGTGATGAACTGAAGCAACGTCCAACCGAACCACTTGCCGAAGATCTCCCCCGCCTTGCCGTCAAAGACAAGACGCTTGCCGTTGATGATCTTGTTGTTGTACTGCCATCTGAGAGTGCGACATTTTGCCCACATTGTACCCAAACCGAGCGTAAAGATGATCTGCAAGGAGTTGAGAATACATATCAGAAAATATTTGAAGCTATGTCCCGTAAATTCCGTATGGTCGGAATCGCTTGGAGACGCGGCGCTTGCGGCTTGCGGATCGTAATAGGGGTTTTTGAACTGCTTGCCGCAACCCGAACAGGCTACTACCTCATCTTTCGGATCGAGCGTAATCGCGGTCCCGCACGAGGGGCAATTGAGCGTGTGTATTTCGGGCGCTTGCACAATTGGCGCAGGAGTCAAAGCGACAGGAGCAGGAGTCAAAGCGACAGGAGCGGGTGCCGCGGCAACGGGAGTGAGCGGAGTCGGCGCAGGTGCAACTGCAACGGGCGCAAGGGGCGCGGCGGGAGCCGCAACGGGAATCGGTGCGGGAATGGGCGCAGGAGCGGGAGCGATCGGTTGCGCGACTGCAACGGGTTGGGTCGCCGCGGGAGCAACATATCTGGGATTTTTGAATTGTTTGCCACAGCTCGCGCACGTAGCCGTCTCTTGAGACGACGTCGCCTCTATCGTAGCGCCGCACGCAGGACAGCGGAACTTGAAAGTATGTTCTTTCTCGGGAGCAGGTTGCGGAGTGGTGACAGAAGCAGGTGCGGGTACAGGACTCGGTGCAGGTGCAGGCGTGGGAACAGGACTCGGCGCGGGTGCAGGAGCAAGTGCCGGCGCAGGTGCAGGCTGTAGAGGCTTAGGCGCCGGTGTAAGCGCGGGCGCAGGAACCGGTGCGGGTGTAGGAATGGGGACCGGCTCGGCGGGTTTTTCCGCCGCGGGAGCCACATACTTCGGGTTTTTGAATTTCTTTCCGCAACTTGCGCACGTAACGGTCTCCTCAGACGACGACGCCGAAATGACGTTGCCGCATCCCGAACAACGGAATTTGAATACTTGCGCGCTTTCAAGCGGCGCCTTTTTCAAAGCGGGAGCGGGTTGAAGAGGCTGTGGTGCGGGGCGCAACGGTTGCGGCGCGGGCTGAAGAGGCCTTGCCGCAGGAGCAGGTTGCAAAGGTGTAGGCTGTGCCGGTCTGAGTCCCGGCGTTTGATCGAAATTATTTGCCATATTTACCTCCGAAATCGAAAACGGTGGGTGACAGCGATGGGCTACGCGGCGCTTGATACGCGCGCGTCAAACCTTCGGCTTCACTCCATATACGGATTTTGATATGCCGCGCCGCACTTCTCGCAAGTGATGATCGCTTGACCTTTGATCGCGGGGATCCTGCCGTGACATGCGGGACATTCAAGATAAGTGATGGGCGCTGCGGGAGCCGAAGCTGCTCTTGCGCCATTTGCCCTTTGCGCATTTTGTGCCTTTTGCGTATTTTGAGCTTTTTCTTTCTGCTTGGGAGCCGTAGCCTTCCCCTCGGCAGGCTGAGCCTCTTCCTTTCCTTTGAGGAAGCACGACGCGAGAAGCACAACGCCGATCAAGAACATTCCGATCCCGAACAAGAAATATGGTACGTAGGCACAATTCAAAGTGTTTATGGTCTTTTGATTGCTCGCAATGACCGAATCAAGATATTCAACGACGTCTTCATACTCGTTTGTGATTCTTACCGGAACGTTATCGCCCGAATATTCCGGATCGTAATAGGGATTGTCATACGTATTGAAGATTTCTGCGGCATACTTGGTGTCCCATTCGTCATTCTCGTACATATACTTTGCCGTCTGCTTGAGATATTTTGCGTTTTCAATCACGTTGCGATAATGGCTAAAGAGCTCGGAGTTTTGACTGACGGTAATGCCCTCGCAAATCACAATGCCCAACGCAACCGCAATGATGATAATTGCAATGATCATCTTCATAAGTTTGTTCGTTTTCATTTTGTGTCTCCTTTGATTTTCTCGTTAAAATATATTAACTATTTTCAATTATATTAAATAAAACTTAAAAGCGCAATATCTGCATACAAAATTTTTTTACATTTGTCCGATATTTTTTCTTCTTACAGGTATTTGCGCGCAAAAATAAAAAATCGGACGAGAAAGCGTCTTCCCGTCCGACAAATTCAAAATCGGCTAGATTATGCCAAGCTCCTTCAGCTTATTCTTTATCGCCTCCACGATGTCGGAGGGGTCGCAGTCCTTTGCCGCCTTCTCCATCGGACAGATGTCGTCGCCTCGGCGGTTGACGATGCGGGGGACGAGTTCTTCATATTCAAAAGGTATTTTGTAATACTCAAAAATTTCTTTGGCGCTCTCGCTGAGGACGCCCGCCTTGACGCTTTTCACGCCGCCGTAAACCATAAGCAACGCCGCCGCCCTGCCGACAATGCTGTCCTCAACGTCCGCACCTTGCAAAATCTTGTCGTCGCTCGCCGCCGCCTGCCACAGATTTTTTATGCCGCGGTCGAAAAAACTCGCCGTTTGTCCGCGGTTTTTGATGATGAGATAGCTTCCTCTGCCGTCTAATGCCATACCTTTCTACTCCGCCCTTCACGAGCCGTTACAGGTCAAAAACTCTCCGCTGTTTCCTACGAAAAGTCGGAGAGTTGTTCTTATAATTTCGGGATCCCGCCCAATTTGCAACCGTTCACTCCCTGTCCGCGCGCCTTGAGATCGCGTACACGCCGACGACGACAAGCGGGACGATGATAAGTTGCAAATACAGTCCGACAAGTCCCGTCTGCGCCGAGGCTATCAGTGAGGCAAAGCTCCTGCCCGCGATAAGATTGTAGACGACATACGCCGACCTGCCCGCAACTTGCGCCGCAAGCACCGCGGGAAACGCCGCGCATACGTTCTTTTTCATAAGCGGGACAAAGGCTCCGCTCACCGCGCCGAATGCGGCAAGCTCCAACGTCATATACGGAAGCCTCTCCAGCGCAGGCATCGCGCTTGCCGCCGCAAGCGATGTTATCCCGAAACTGACGATCGGAGACAGCACGCCCACAAGCAAGCCCCAATGCCATCCGAGCAGACAGCCCGCAAGCACAACAGGCAGGTACATAGGCATCCACACCGAACCCGCCTGCGCGCCGCCTATGATATGCACGATCTGCGGCAACCCTACGGCGAGCGCCGCAAGCACGATCGCAACGGCGCCTTTGACGGTCAACCTTGCGGGTGCGGACAACTTTTTCAGAACAGCGTCTATCATAATAAATTCTCCTTATCTTTGCGATAACGCGACTTTATTTTTCAAAATCGATATGTTAAACCTGCTTTTCGGTTTTATCTTCGCGCTCCACGTCCGATTCGCGAGTTTTGGTTTTTTCAAGCGCTTCTTCAACGGAAAGCAACCTGAGCGGCGGGCGCATTTCGAGGGTGGAAGGCTTTTGCTCGGCGACATCCAAGGCACTTTCTTTTTGAGCTTCCGAGGCGTTCTCGCCCTCTTTTCCCGCTTGGAGCGTCTCTTCGGCGGGTGTTTTGGAGATGAGTTCCATTATCCTTTTGTCCTCCTCTTCCTGCTCGGTCAGGCGCGTCCTGCGGCGGCGCTCCGCTTGATATCCCATAAACATCAGCACTGTCGCGGCGCCCGAAGCGAGGCTGACTCCCAACGCGATAAGCCCCCACCACCACACCTTGACAAACAACACTACGGCAATGGCAAGCGCGCCGACGCATATCGCCGCCGTGACAGCCATAAGACTTGCCAGCCTCTTTGCTTTGGGAGAGATGTCCGATCTCATATTTCACCGCGCAGAAAGCGCTCATTTTTCTTTGCTCGCGCAACACGCGCGTGCGACCATATTTCAAGATGACTTTTTATTGCCGCATATTTTTTTGACAATATAATGCTTTTTTCGACTTATCCGAGCGTGACGTCCTCGGGCTTGATTTTGCCAAGTTTGCGCAACCCGAGATCCACAAGAAAGCTCGCCGCGGCGGGTATGACAAACAGGCACAATATCACGCCGAGCACTATGCGCCACGACGGCAACCCCGCCTGCGCGGACACGTCTATCGCGCGGAAAACGCCCACAAGTCCGCTTGTCCCCATTCCTCCGCCCGACGCGTCGCAACGAAGCCCGAAGAGGACCGCCGCCAACCCGGAAAGCGCGCTCGCGACGATCTCGGGCAACATTATGATGGGTTTTTTCATAATATTTGGGATCTGCAACATCGACGTGCCGATCCCCTGAGAGATCAGCCCCGCCAGCTTGTTTTCGCGGATGGTTGCGACCGCAAAACCTATCATATGCGCGGAGCATCCCGCAACAGCCGCGCCGCCCGCAATGGCGAAAGCGTCAGGATTTTCAAGCGCGATTGTGGATGTGGCGATGGCGACCCAGATCGCCGCCGAAGAGGTGGGCATCGTGAGCAATATGCCCATCACGATCGCCACAACTATGCCCGTGATGACTTTGACCGCCGTCCCCGCCTCAATGAGCAGGACGATCGCCTGCGCAAAGAGGTCGAGCAGTTTGATGAAGGGCCACGCGAGGAATATCCCCGCGAAAGTCAGCGCCATCATCCCAAGAGGGACAAGCACGATGTCAAGTTTTGTCTTGCCCGCGTACAGCCCCGCTATCTCCACCGTGAACAGCGACACGATGTAGGCTCCGATGGGATTGCCCACGCTCGCCGCCTTGAGCGGATCCAGCACGGCGATGTCAAACGCTACGCCGCTGACAAGCGTTTGAGTCAGTTGACCCGCAAACGCGCCCACCATACCCGTGACCGCCGCCGAAAAAATGACCAACGGCTTTGCGGACAGCTTGTGCGCGATGCCGACGCCGATACCCGCGCCCATCAGCACTTTTGCTATGCGCGAGATATAGTCCAGCGCGGTCGCAAAATTGCCCCGTCCGCACCAACTCGCTATCTGCGCGAGGATGGTCCCCGCAATGAGCGTGCAAAACAGCCCTTGCGCCATCCCCGTGAATGCGTCTATAAAATAGCGTTTGCAAAATTTTTTAATCGTCGCGGAAACGCTCTTTTTTTGCCTTTCGCCGAGGTATGACAACACGCCGCCTTCCTTCTCGGGCGCAGGCGATCCCTCGTTGTCGTCGGGCGCAAATGGAGATCCTCCCTCCTCGGGAATATCGCTATCTTTGAAGTCGTTTTTTTCGATATCCATACTTTACCTCGCTAAAAACCGCACATAAAACACGATTTTTGTCATTTGCTTGAGATCGTATGCATCTGCGCGTCCGTTGAAGGTTCGGGCGCGTATTTCGCGTCCGCCTTGATCGGCGCTATGTCCGAAAACAGTCTGAACACGGCGTTCACCGTCAGCATAAACAGTCGTCTTGTCAAATCCTCGCTCGGACGATCTCCGACGGAAAGCAGGGTCGCGCTGTTCACGCCCGCCTTCGCAAACGGAGTACTCATATAGCCGTGCAACTGCGACAGCTTTTGCGCAAATCCCCCGTGCGGCACTGTGGAGACTTCCTCCCCCAACTCGTGCGCGGCGCCGCTGAGCGACGAGGCAAGCTGTGTGGAAAACCCCAAACGCCGTATAGGGTCGTACTCGGCAAGTTTAAGCTCGCCGCCCGCCATCTCGGCAAGGCAAATGACATATGCGTCCGCAAACTCGGGATGCGCCCTGCAAAACGCCTCTTCGCCGCCGTGTCCCGCGTTTTCCGCGCCGAAGGACGCATACACGATCCGAACGTCGTCGGGCAACAGCTCGGGCTGTTCGGCAAAATAGGAGTATGTTGCCATAGCGACGCAGGTGGATATGCCGTTGGACGGCTTTGCGTGCCGTTTGAGCGGCGAATAGTGCAACAGCGTGACGACCACGCCCATCACGCCCAACACAGCGGGTATCACCGTGAGCAACGTGATCTTGGCAGACTCGTCAGGCGCCTCGGTGCCTATCGCCATCTTGAGAATGCAAAAAAGGATGAATACAAACGCGCTGATGGGGCTGAGCCACACCGTGAGACGGCGCAGTATGCCGTAATCGCGCAAAACGCTGCCCTGCATAGCGTCGTGGTTGTCCGCTATGACGATGACGCGCTCCTTGACGTCCTTGTCGCGGTTTTTGGGAAATTCGCTGACGACGTTGTAGGAGATCTCTTGCCGAAGCAGCGCGGATGGACGCTTCGCTCCCAAAAACAGGAGAAGGATCACCGTGCAACCGATGAGGAAATTGAGCAACGCGACCAGCGTGATCAAAATGCCCGCAAGCCTGCCGCCGATGAACGAAATGTAATATATCACATACGACAGGATATACCAAAGCCCAAGCATATAAAAACTGCCCCTGCCCAGCGACGGTCTTGCGCGAAACGCTTCCAAACGGACGGGGACGTCCGTCTCCTCTTCCAGACGAGAGCGGATCGTGCGCGCGCACTCCGTCTCCTCTTCCGTCCCGGGGAGTCTGCCCTCGATCTTCTGCAATCTATGCGAAAAGTCGTGCGCAAACTCCAACGCCGCGCCGACGCTCTCTTCCGAGATCTTCTGCTTTGACAACTCCATAATATCCATAAATTTGATTATAGCACACATCGCTTGCATTTTGCAAGGGCTTACTTAAGCAAAAAGCGAGGGCGGAAGCCCTCGCTTTTGGATCGCGATTTGCGCGATTAGAATGCTGAAGACATATCAAACACAACCCAGCCTTCGCTGTCGCTCGTGATGCTCGCGGCAAGATCCGCTTGCGTCCCGGGAGTCGTGAGACCGATCTCGGAAGTGTAGGTGATCTTTGCGCCTGCAAATTGTGCTACGATCGTCCAGTCGAGACCGCTTGTCAGATCGAGAGCGATGTCCGCCTTAAGACCCGAAAGCAAAGTCTTGATCGCATAGTCGAGATAGTTGTCGCCGGCGGCCTTGGCTGCGGCGCCCGTGATCTCAAGTTTGACCCCGTTTGTGCCGTCGGTCAAAGCGTCCTCAATATAGCCGCTGATCTCTGTTTCAAGCTCGGCGTCATTCTTTGTGGACTTGGTTGCGTCCTTGTAGGTCTTGAGGACGAACTTCTTGATCTCTTCATACGCCTTGGCCTTGTTGTTGGCATTCCAATCCTTTGTGTTGCCGTTCGCTTGGCCGATGACTGCGCAGATGAGAGAAAGCGTGTCGTCGCTGTGCAACTCGATCTTGCCTTCGCCAAGAGACTTGACTGCGGACAGACCGTTGAAGATGATGCCGCTGATGTTGCCCTTGAACTTCTTATCTTCTTCCTCGGTAGAGGGCTTCTTGTCTTCTTCCTTCTTTTGAGCTTCCTTGATGGAATCGACTATGCTCTTGACGGCGTTGTCATACACGCCCTTGGGGGAGATGCCTGTCCACAAAGCTCCCTTGAAGCCTGCTTTGATCTCCTTGTGGTCTCCGGCTGCGCCGCCTTCGAAGAATGCGTTGGCAAATTCATTGAGAGGAGTGAGATCCTTGTAGGTCAAAACATTGCCCTCTTCGTCCTTGGTCTCATAGAAGAATGTATCCTTGACCCAGTTGAAGAGTTGATCGCCGAAGTTTTCGACAACGAGATTGATGACGGGATATGTCGCGACCGTGACGATGTTGTCGATGGTGACGGCAAGTCTGCCCTTCACAAAGCTCGCTTGAAGAATGGGCTTGTTGTCATACTTGAGCGCGATACCCGCTTGCGTCTTGTTGGTTGCGGCCTCTGTTCCCTCAAGATCAAGACTCGCCTTTGCGGTGATCTCGATATCTTTCAGTGCCTCGCCATTGAGTTTGACGCCTTCAAAGCTGAGCTTCTCTTTTGCTTCGAGAGCAACATTTGTTGTGTAATCGGCTTTTGCATTCTTGGGGGCAATTGTCTTGCTTGTGCCGTCGCCGAACTCCAGATCCTTGATGTGAAGTTTCACAAAGGGAGTGAGATAGCCCGAACCGTCACTGTTGGACATCATCTTCTCTTCGTACAGTCCGGAATAGAGGTCTGCTGTGACAGTCACACCGTCTTTGAGCTTGCCGCCTTGCTCCTCAAACGCGATCTCGAGGCTGATGTCGTCGCCGTTGTCGGAGGACATTCCGAGAGGATCGAGGATGAAGCCTTCGATAAGGTCGGAATTCAAAGAAGTTGTGTAGCTGCTGCCGGTGATCGTGGACTTGAAGAAGCCCGCAAGAGTCTCGGAGCTGAGCGCCTTGCCGATGCTCAGATTGTCGTCTTCATCCGTCATTTCCTTCGCAAGAGAGGGGACGAAACCTGCGACCATATCGACTATATCTTGAGGTTCCATACCGAACAAGGGAAGGAGCGCGTTGATAAACTTATCAAGATTCCATTCTCCGCCCATAGCGTCCGTGAAGCCCTTCAAGATTGTTCCGACCGTCTTGCCGCCGAGATCTTCGATCTCGTCCGCCAATGCGCCCACGATCCACGGGCCGAGCGCCTCATTGTTGATGTTTTCGTCATAGTTCACTTCCAAGGGAAGCAAAACCTTCTGCCCGTCAAAATCAATGTAGATCTTGGAGGGTTCTGCTATCGCAAAGAAAATGTCCGCGATGGATTTCGAGCCGGAATAGAGTCCGATTTTGAGCGCGGTATGCGCAGAATTATTTGTGGACCTGTCCAAAATGCCCTCGAGCTTGATGCCAAGTTCAAAGGAATGAGAATCGCTCTTGTTGAAAAGGTCGCGCTCGCCGATGGTGACGGCGAGATCGGCATTGATGTACACATCCTTTGTGGCTGCGATCGTCTCATTGCCGATATCTTTGGTCAGATCCCACAGCTTTGTGAAAACTTGCTGAGTCTTTTCGATCTCCGCAGAAGTCTCCGGATCCTTGTCCTTGTCTTTGTCTTTGTCATTGTCTTTATCGGTAGGGTTGCACGCGACAAGCGCGAACACCATTACGATCGCGAGGACAACGATCAACAAAGCCTTCCAGTTGAATTTTTTCATAATATTCCTCCTAAACAAGTCGTTTGCGAATGAACGCCCGCTTTCCGCGGCTCCGCACACTCGCGCGTTTATTATGATAGTATATAGTATATCCCAAACTTATATAAAAGTCAATAACGCTTATTCCTTTTTTATATAAAGAAAAACATATGTTTCGCGGGGATTGTCAAAAAAAGAGGGAGGTCGCCCATATTCGCAAGGCGACGCCCCTCATATTTGCGTTTGAGATCCGAGATCCTCGCCCCTCAGCACATCCCTCCGTCCACGCCCAGGATCTGACCCGTGACGTAGGGCTGTTCCACGAGGAAAAGTATCGCCTCGGCAACCTCGCTCGGCTTGCCCAATCGTCCGAGGGGGATATGCTCGTCCGTCAGCGCGGAGATCTCCTCGGGAGAATAGCGCTTCATCATATCCGTGTCGATGGCGCCGGGCGCGACTGCGTTCACCGTGACGCCCATCGGCGCGACCTCTTTTGCAAGCGCCTTTGTCATTCCGATCAGCGCCGCCTTGCTTGCGGAATAGGCGACCTCGCACGCGCCGCCCCGCACTCCCCATACCGACGAGACGTTGACGATCGCTCCGCCGCCTCGCGAGAGCATATCGGGCAAAACTTCGCGCGCGGCAAAAAACGCTCCGTCAAGATTGACCGCCATCAGCGAGCGCCACTCCTCGGGAGTCATATCGACAAGCAATCCGCTTGCGCTCACGCCCGCGTTGTTGATCAAAATGTCGACGCGCTTGAACCTCTTTTTTGCGGCTTCCACCGCGGTATGCACGTCCGAAGGGGAAGAGACGTCGCACTTGATCGCCAAAATGCCGCCGTATTTGCCGTCGAGTTCGCTCTCGATCTCCTTTGCCCTCATCTCGTTGTGACAATAGGTGAAGGCAACGTTGTATTTGCCCGCCGCCGCCCGCACGAGCGCCTCGCCTATGCCGCGACTGCCGCCCGTGATAAAGATGGTCTTTGTCATACTATCACCGCCGTTCGATATTGAAAAGGGCGGGATGACCCGCCCCGTGCGCATCACGCGCAATTTTATTGTTCTTCCTCGTCCTCTTCTCTGTCAAGCCCGATATATTCCGTCTTTTTGTCCTCTCCTTCTTCGTCCTTGACTTGATAGATGGGGGTCTTGACGTCGATGATGTGCGCGTAGTTCTCGTCGTCTGTGGCAAAGAACACGAGATTTGTGCCGACAAAGTCAAGATTGAGCCAATCCGTCTTGATGCCCTCGCTGAATATGAGCGCCTGGTTGTCGGGATTCGCGATGTCATAGGACGTGCGCGCAAGCCCCGTCACCGATGAGGATGTGTAATATGCTTGCTTCGCCTTCGCGTCAATGTAGCACACCGTGGGAGTGCCGCTTGCGATCAGCCTGCTCTGAAGATCATCAGGCGCTTGCGCGGCGGACTCAGGCTTGTCAAACTTGTAGAGACTGCTTGAGATCGTGAGCAACGCGCCCTCTTCATAGCCGAGAGGATAGACCGCGGAGACGCTTTGCGTGTACATAAGATACTCTGTGTCCTTGATGTTGCTCGCCTTTGCGCAGAAGAATCCGTCGGACGTGTCGCTCTCGCCTGAGCGGTGAGACTTGGTGTAGTACAACGTGACGTCCTCTGTGCCCTGCGCGTCCTTCTCGACGAGCATATTGACAAGCGTGAATTTGAAAACTTTTTGCACTTGCTCTTCGGGTTTTTCGTTGCCCTGAAGGAAGGTGTTTTCCGTCGCGAGAGTCTTTTTGTCCGAGCCGTCCCACTTGATGGAGCAGAGGTTGTTGTATTGCTTGAAGCTGTTCTCGCCCGTCAAGCTCTCAACATAGAAAATTCGGTCGCAGTCCATACTCCAAAGCACGGTGCCGGAGACATTCTCCACAAGGGTGCCACTCTTCGCGCCGCTGCCGTTTGTGACGCTCTTGTTTGTTTTCATCCCCGAAAAATCAATGTAGTTGACGGATGTGCCGCTCACATAGAGGATCCTGTTCGGAGTGAAAAGATATCTCGTGTCGCGCCCGCTGATCTTGGCGATCTTTTGCGTGACGGAACCGTCCGTCTTGGTGCGCATAAAATCTACGTCCGTGGTGGATGCGGCGCCCGTCTTGTCCTTGTCATAGTTGGGAGTGGCATAATAGATCCACTCGCCGAAAACCGCGATGCCGCCGTCTTTGACGGAACTCGAATAAAGCACGGTCTTGGGGACGACGATCTTTGTGGTGCCTTCAACGATCTTGAGCGCGCCGTTTTCTTCGGTCACTTCACTGCGCAGGATCGCCTGCTTGACGGGAGTGCCGAATGTGTTGTCCGCGTCGGTGCCGTCAAAACCGTTGATATAATAGAGATACTTGCCCTGCTTCACGGCATAGCCGCCGTTGGACTTCAATTCCCCGTTTGGTTCCGCCTTGCCGATGGAGTCCCACTTGAATTGGTTGCACGCCGCAAGCGCCAACGACAGCACAAGCGCCAAAACCAAAACCGCGGATATTATTGCAATTTTTTTCCTCATAACTTATCTCCTGTTTGCATACGTCGCGAGGGCGCGTGCAAAAAGTCTATACTATATATTTATAAACTATATTTCGCGCGTTGTCAAACACAACTTGCCTCATTTGCGGCACTTTATGGGTGATTTTTTTGCAAAACTCACAATATACGCCGCTTTTTGGCGGATTTTTGCTCACTCCTTTGGCAGATCGAGCTTGATATGCACCTCTTTGAGCTGTTTGTCCGTCACTGTCGAGGGCGCGCCCATCAAAACGTCGCGGGCGTTTCTGTCCATTGGGAAAGTGATGATCTCGCGGATGTTTTGCTCGCCGAGCAACAACATCACCATCCTGTCCACGCCGGGTGCGATGCCTGCGTGCGGCGGCGCTCCGAACTTGAACGCGTTGTACAGCGCGGAGAACTTTTGCTCTATCACGTCCTTGCCGTAACCGACGATCTCAAACGCGCGTTCCATAATCGCAGGCTCGTGATTTCTGACCGCGCCGCTTGAAAGCTCCACGCCGTTGACGACGCTGTCGTATTGATATGCCAAAATATCAAGCGGATCCTTTGTGTTGAGCGCAGTCAGCCCGCCTTGCGGCATCGAGAACGGATTGTGGCAGAACCCCAAAACGCCGTCGTCGTCATACTCGTACATCGGGAAGTCAACGATCCAGCAGAATCTGAAGGCGTTCTTCTCAAGCAGATCAAGCCCTACGCCAAGTTCCGTGCGCAGATAGCCCGCCTGCTTCTCGACGCCCTTCTCCTCCGCGACAAAGGCGACGAAGCTTCCTGCCTTAAGCCCCAACCTCTCGACAAGCGCGTCCT
>CANQZE010000003.1 GCA_947628255.1 uncultured Clostridia bacterium
AAAACGACGCTTGCGGGGGCTGTGGCGCTCGCGGCGACGGAGCGTGGCAAGAGCGCGCTGATCTTGAGCGCATACGGGCTGAACGCCCTCTTTCTCAAGTGTCACACCTCGCCCATCGCGGCGCGGGACGGCATACTCTCTCCCGTCGTCGGCGCGGACCTTGTTGTCATCGACGATCTCGGCACGGAGCCTCTGCTTCGCAACGTCACGCTTGAATATCTGCTTGTCCTGCTCGAGGAGAGATCGCGCGCGGGGCGAAGCACGGTGATCACGTCCAATCTGACGATGTGCGCGCTTCGCGAGCGCTATCAGGAGCGGATTTGCTCCCGCCTGTCCGATCGCGAGACGTCGCGCGTCATCGTCCTGAGCGGCGACGATCTGAGGCTGTGAGGGCTTGAAAAGCGGCTCAATATCGGGACCATTTTTGCAAAACGCGCATTAAACCTCAAATTTGCGGGCGATAAACATCATTTCAAGCAAAAACACCCTCGAGATCGAGGATGTTTTTTTGATTGTCTATGCGCTTGCGCGCTTTTTTGCCGAGATATCGCGCCTTCTATCGCTCTTCTCTGAAGTACGACGTGCCGAGCGCCGCAGGGGGTTGCACGCTCTTCTTGCCGAATATGGACGTGATGATCAGCACCAGCACCGTGACGATGTACGGCAACATATTGATTATTTCCATTTGAGCAAAAGTTGTGCCTTCGATATAGTTTGCCAAAATATACAGCCCGCCAAAGATGAATGAACCGGGTATGGACAAAACAGGCCTCCACATAGAGAAAATAACCAACGCTATCGACAGCCATCCGAATCCTTCCAAAATATACTCCCAATTGCCGCCCATATAGTCAATTATGCAGAAGAATCCGCCAATAGCCGATATTGCGCATCCCGTGCATGTTGAGACATATTTGTATTTTGTCACGTTTATACCGACGGCGTCTGCAGTTGCGGGATTTTCGCCGACTGCACGCAGGTTGAGACCAACTCTTGTCTTTGACAGAATGATTTGCGCCACGATAGCAACTATTATCGCGAGATAAACCAACACGCCGTGCGACAGAAAAATTTGTACAAACCAATTTTCACTTTGCACTTGAAACATATTCAAGAAAAATCTGCTTGCTCTTGTGATTATAACGAAGTTTTGGGCCTGCATTTTCGTAATCAGATAGCCTGCCAATCCAACGCCGAATGTTGTCATCGCAAGACCCACAACGTTTTGATTCGCTCTTAATGTTACCGTCAAAAAACTGTACAGCAATCCCATCAATGCGCCTGCGAAGATCGTAACAAGCAGAGGAATCAGCACCAACAGCGCGGGAGCGGACAATCCCATTGATTTGACCAAATAGTATTCCGCAATACAACCGCAAGCAGCGCCTACGCTCATAACGCCCGGGATACCGAGATTAAGATGACCACCCTTTTCAATAATAGTTTCGCCCGTAGAGCCATATAGGAACGTAGCGCTCAAGCGCATAGCGCTTTTGATAAATTGCACCAACATTGCACCGGTCATATTCGTCTCCCCTCCTCGTCGTCATTCTGTTCGTCTTTCTGTAACAATCGCACATCTTCATTTTCATTTGCAGTCAGTTGTTCAGACGAATCTTCACCTTGCGCCGCAAGTTCGAGGTCTTCGTGCGCAACCTTTTTCTCACTCTTCTTAAGAATCACTCTATATCTGATAAAGAATTCGCAAATTATGATTATGAGGAAGCAAATACCAGTGGCAACTTCGGCAAAGAAAGCATTGGCGATTCCAAAACTTTCCATAACTCGCGTCGTTCCCTTTGATAAAAAAACAACGACACAGGACATCAAAACTATCGCAAGCGGATTGAACTGTCCGAGCCAACTGACCAAAACAGCCGTAAATCCTCTGCCACCGACCGTGTCGATGCTGACGGTATGATCTATTCCTGCGCCAATCAAAAATCCGGCAATGGCGCACATTGCGCCAGAAAGCACGAGCGTCCTTATGATGACTTTCGGCACATTTATTCCGATATATCTTGCAGTATTTTGGCTTTCGCCGACAACCGAAACCTCATAACCGTGTTTTGAAAAGCGCATATATATGAATAAGAATACGGTTATGAATATAGCAACGATTATGCTCAACACATAGTCTCCCCCGGCTATCTGTGGCAAATTACCACTTGTCAACGGGGGAAGCTGCCCCGAGCTTGTGGGTACCCATGCTTTTATGGAATAAAGCACGATTTGAAGCGCGATATAGTTCATCATCAATGTGAACAGAGTTTCGTTTGTATTCCAAAGCGCCTTGAATATCGCGGGAATCACAGCCCAGAGAATGCCCACAGACAATGAAGCTATCAATGAAATGAATATCAACAACGTGTCTGAGACTTTTCCGCCTAGATAAAACATACAAAGCACGGACATATAAGCGCTTATCAGCACCTGACCTTCCGCGCCGATGTTCCAGAACCTCATTTTGAAAGCGGGTGTGACGGCAAGCGATATTATCAAAAGTATCGCTGCGTCTCTGAAAAAGATATTAACATTCAGATTGGTCCCGAACGCTCCCTTGAACATAAATTCGACAACCTTGAAGGGAGAACCTTTCAAAACGATGGATATCAGCAGACAAATGAACAACAAACTTCCTGCAATTGCACCCAAACGGATTGCCCATTGCTTCCACGCGTCCAAATGGTCTCTCTTTACAAGATGTATCAAAGGCTCTCTTTCTTTCTTTTCATTCACCATCTGGCATAACCTCCGTAGAAGAATCTGTGAGGGCGGCCCCTTCATCCATATGGAGTTGTCCCATCATCATAAGACCTATTTTGTTTTTATCCGCAGTTCTGCCATCCACAATTCCCGTCACTTTACCACCGCAAATTATCATTATTCTGTCGCAAAGCTGAATCAAAACATCCAGATCCTCGCCGACAAAAATGACAGCGACTTTCTTTTCTTTTTGATCGTTGAGCAAATTGTATATCGTGTATGACGAGTTGATGTCGAGGCCTCTGACAGGATATGCCGCCATAAGCACGGAAGGCGAAGCCGCAATCTCGCGCCCGACAAGCACTTTTTGCACATTTCCGCCGGAAAGTCTTCTAACGGCGGTGTGAGTGCTTGGGGTGACGACTTCAAGCTCTTCCACAATGGTCTCGGCAAGTTTTTTTGGAGACTTTCTGTCGAGGAACATAAAGCCCTTGCGGTAGGAGCGGAGCATCATATTGTCTATGAGGTCCATATTGCCCACAAGTCCCATTCCCAATCTGTCCTCGGGGACGAAGGACAACCTCACGCCGAGGTCGCGTATCTGAACGGGTGTTTTGGAGCGAAGGTCCACGGGCGCGTCGTCCTTTGCGGGATCGAAATAGGTGATAGCGCCGTCCTTAATCTTGTAAAGCCCCGCGATGGCCTCTAGAAGTTGTCTCTGCCCGCTGCCCGCGATGCCCGCGATGCCGAGGATCTCGCCCGATCTTGCTTCAAACGAAACGTTGTCAAGCACTTTGACGCCGTCGATGTCAAGGGCGGTGAGTCCGCTGACGACAAGCCTGTTTTTGACGTCGTGCGGCTCGGTGCGATCGATGTTGAGAGACACCTTTTTGCCAACCATCATCTCGGTGAGTTGCTGCTCGTTCGTCTCGGAGGTATTGACGGTCGCGATATGTTCGCCCTTTCTGAGCACCGCGACTCTGTCCGAGATCGCCATAACTTCGTTGAGTTTGTGCGTGATGATGATGATTGACTTGCCCGCCGCCTTCATATTGCGAAGCACGTCGAACAATTTGTCTATCTCTTGAGGCGTAAGCACCGCGGTCGGCTCATCCAAAATGAGGATATCCGCGCCGCGATACAGCACTTTTATGATTTCGACCGTCTGCTTTTCGCTGACAGACAAGTCGTATATCTTCTTTTTCAGGTCGATTTTGAATCCAAAACGGTTTGCGATGTCCTGCACGACGTCCGCGCGCTTTTTCGCAAGCCAATTGAATTTGATCTTTTTCCCTATCCCCACAAGCGGCATAAGAGCAAGTTTGCGCTTGGTTTCTTTTTCGCTGTGGAATTTGGGTTTTGTCATATACGCGAGAGGACCGGGATGCTCGGATTCGTCATAATGCTCGTAAGCCTCGTTCTCCGCCCTGTGCGCCTCGGCAAGTTTTTCCTTCTCCTCTTTGAGATCAAATTTGGGACACTTCTCGCCAAGGATGATGTTGTCCGCCGCGCTGAATGTGTCCACAAGTTTGAAGTGCTGATGGATCATCCCTATCTTGTGCGCGAACGCGTCCTTGGGCGATTTGATGACGACCTCTTCGCCGTTTATGTAGATGTGTCCTTCGTCGGGGAAATAGATTCCGGAGATCATATTCATAAGGGTGGTCTTGCCGCTTCCGTTCTCCCCTAAAATAGAAAGTATCTCGCCCTTATAAACGTCGAGATCCACATTCTTGTTGGCAACCACATCGCCGAAAGTCTTTGTGATGCCTCTAAGCTCAATAGCAACAGTTTTTTCCACGCTGTTACCTCCGCTGAAAAAAATAAAACGGTTGGGCGGGAAATTCCCGCCCAACCACGTTATGCACATTATGCATTAGTATCGGGAGTCCAAGTTTCAGTCGGATTGTAAATCCTGTTCTTAAGCGTGATGCCGTCTATTTCAAGGCTGAAATAAGGAGCGGACATAATTTCGGACTCATGGAAATAACCGTTTGAAACAACTTCGGTTTCTTCTACTTTGAAGGTTGTCAGCGTTGCGTTTCCAACGGTGAATTTGCTGGTATCAAACACATGCAATTGACCGCTTGCGAGTTTTTCTCTCAACTCAACGATCTTTTCAAGCGTTCCTTCAACAACCGTATCTTCATTGAGGTTTGTCAAAACGACGGAACCGGTCTTGATTGTACCCGTCCAATCATCTTCGATAGTTTCGCCCTTGACTGTTTGAGCAATGATGTATTTGATGTAAGGCGTCCAATCGATTCTGGAAGAAACAAGGAATGTCTCGGGGCAAGCTTCGATCGTGCTGCCGTTGTAGGAGACGTTGGGGATTCCCGCCTCGTTGCAAGCGGTAGGAGCGCCCATAGAGTCTGCGTGCTGAGAAATAAGTGCGCAACCGTCCTTGATGAGAGCTTCCGCAGCGGATTTTTCACGAGTAACATCGTACCAGCTACCAGTGAAACGGACATCCATAACAACGTTGCTGACGACGCTTCTCACGCCAAGGAACCAGCTGGTATAACCGGAGATAACTTCCGCATATGTAAAGGCTCCGACATAACCGATCTTGATGTTACCATTTGCGTCTTTCTGATTGGCTTTGATTTGATTGTCATTGATCATCTGTTGAAGTTTGAGACCTGCGACAACGCCTGCAAGGTATCTGCCCTCATAGATGGAAGCGAAACCATTGTGATAGTTTGCGGGAACATTCAACTTTGTACCACCACTGGAAGGTGTGAATTCCGCCAAATGTGCTGCAGTACCCGTTGCATGGCAATATTGCACCTCGGGGTGACGGTTTGCAGATTGAATCATAAACGGCTCATGTCCAAAGCTATCTGCAAATATGATCTTGCAGCCTTGCGTCACAAGATCCTCTGCCGCATTGTAGCAGTCGGAAGTTTCTGCGATATTTGTTTTGAGCACAAGCTCGACCCCGAGTTCGCTGCAAGCACTTCTGATGGCGTTGATGAAGTTCTTGTCGTAAGTCGATTCCTCTCCATGCAAGCAAATTGCACCAAACTTGAAGTCGGAAGGAATGGTCAAGGAAGAGTAATCGGGAGTCACAAGATGCTCATAAGCGGGCATTGTGATCTCATGATATGTTTCTCGCGGATCGCAAGCAACAAGACCGATTGCCACAGATGCGACCAAGAGGACGCAAATTGCAAGAATCAAAATTCTCTTTTTCATTGATATTTCTCCTTTTTAGCCGTTAGGCTTAATTTTTGATCAATTTCAGTGGCGGAATGTGAGGCTGTCGTCCGTCATCGACTCGATGATGGCGAGGCTCTCTACGCGCACGCCCCTCGCCCTAAGCTCCGCCCCGCCCGGCTGGAAGCCCTTCTCGATGGCGATCGCGCAACCGACAAGAGTCGCACCCGCCTGCTCTATCAGACTGACGAGGCCCTTCACCGCCTCGCCGCGCGCAAGAAAGTCGTCCACGATCAGGACTCTGTCCCCCGCGCACAAAAAGTCCTTATCCACGCAGATGGTGCTTTTTGCGCCGTGCGTGTAGGACATAACTTCCGCCGTGAAGCAGTTCGCCGAAATGTTGGACGTTTTGCTCTTTTTAGCAAAAAGCATCGGCGCGTGCAGATAGCGTGCCGCCGCACAAGCTATCGCTATGCCCGATGCCTCTATGGTAAGAATCTTTGTGACATTGTCGCCTTCGAAGCGCGCAGAAATTTCCTTACCTATCTCGTCAAGCAGACTCTCGTCTATCAAGTGGTTCAAAAATCCGCTGACCTTCAGGACCTCGCCCGGATAAACCTTGCCGTCCTTGAGGATGCGCTCTTCAAGAAGCTTCATACAACCTCCGCTACGCGGTCTGAGCCAAAGCTCAGGTGAATTGCCGTACTGCCACATCACCGCCCAAAAGCTCTCGCCTTTGGAAAAATGATGAGAGAATTATAATAAATCGCGCACGCCTCTGTCAAACAATTTGAGGGCGTTATGACAAAAAATTTCAAAAAAACACAAAGAGTATTTCCTACCGCCAAAAATCGCCAAAATATGGATATCTTGCGTTTGAAAACTCCCCACCCCACAACATATTGTGTGAGAAACCACCCACGATTTTTAATTGTGATTTAGAGTATAAGAAAGCTCAGACAAAGTTTGGGGAGAGAATCAAGCGAATAAACGTTATTGTCTCGGACAGGGGGAATAGAATCCCCAGCCTCACCCGCTTATTGGCTTATTCACCGCCTCTGACGCAGTTATTCGCAAGATAGCGCGGTCTTGCAGGCTTTTTCAAGCGCGCGGCATACATCAAGCGCCTCCTCGAGGTCCTTGCCGCGGACTACCACGCCGTGATGCGCAAGAAAACACGCGGGAGCATTGCCGATCGCTTCGAGGATGTTCTTGATCAAGCCTTTGGTGCCGGGAAGAGCCGCTTTTGCGCACGGGATCTCGCCGCCCAGAATCTCGACAAATTCGTCGGGGACGGCAAGAGGCTTGTTCATCGCGGCAAAGATGCAACCATAGAATGGATGCGAATGTATCGTCGCGCGCACGTCGCCCGTGAGTAGCGCGGCGTGGATGCCTTTTTCGCTTGTGGGCTTGTCGGAGCCTGTCCACTTGAGCGTCTCGAGGTCGACCTTGGCGATCTGCTCCGCCTTGAGCGCCGTATAGTCTATGCCGGACGGCGTTGCGAGCATAAATTTGTCGTCCAATTTGACGGCTATGTTGCCCCACGTACCCTGCACGAGATTCTCCTCGAGCATCGTGACGCCTGCATTTTTGATGCTTTCGGCGATCTTTTTCTCCTCGTCGGTGACGATGGCGGACGCAGGCTCGGACGCTCCCGGCTCGCTAGTTTTTGCCTGAGCGATATCCTCTTTTGCCTCGTCGGCGGCATTGCTTTCATCCCCGCCTTGAGTCTGCGCGTCTGCGCTTTCCGCCTTCTCTTCATCGGCGGAGACATCGGGACGCGAGGCAGTCTCCTCTTCCATATGCTGTTGCTGATTCTTTTTGGAATATTTCAATTTGTAGACGACGTGTTCCAACACCGCCTGCAACTTGCCGAGGTGCTGAGTGCCGCCTTTACCTTCCGCCAACAGTTCCGCATTGCAAGCCTTGTCCAGCACGAGAGTGGCGGTGAAAACCTCGTCCAGCGTACGCCCTGTGACGACCGCGCCCGCGTCAGGAAGGAAACACGCGTTTCTCAGCCCCGACAGCGCAGCGACCACTTCCGCCGCGACGTTTTTGGACGCGCTCTTGACGCTTATGCCGCACACTTGTGCGAGATCGTCCAGAATGGGTTGCAACGGCAGACGTTTTTCGGAAAATTTCAGGATGCTGTCCCCGTCCACGATGGCGGCCGCTCCCGAATTTTTGTCCTGCCTCACCGCGCAGAACAGTATGACTGCCGCCGCGCGGAAATTGCCCTCAAACGACTCGATGTTTTTGTCGTTGACAAAGAGGATGTCCTCCTCTTTAATATCGCGAAAATCCGCGGTCGCGGAAGTGATGAGGATCCCGTCCGCTTCTTTGACGGCGATATATCCGCTGTCGATATATCCCTTTTCGCACATCAGCTTCGCATATTTCGCGACGCTCAAAACCGTTGACTCGTTCATATTCACTCCTAACGGGCTGTACGCCCACATAATTATTGCTTATATATAATACTACCAAACATTTTGTTAAAAACAAAGTGTTTTTTGAAATTTTTATCTCGTTTTATGTCCGCGGAGTGAGTTTACGCGGAAAAAGCGGCGTATCGACGCGAGATTTTGCTCTCTTTTGCTCCAAAACAACGCTTCCGCTCCGTTTGCTAAAAGAGAGATCATATCGGGGATGTCGCCCCAACAGAGAAATATGTCATTCTTCCTTGCCGTCCTCTTGCGCGCTCGCCTCCTGACCGCCCGATCGGCTTTGAGACGTCTCGCCCTGCGCCTCCTTTGCGGCGGCTACGATGTCCGAGATATCCTCTTCCCCGTGGCAGGAGCAGTTGCACTTGCCGCTGTACGGACAACAACCGCAGTCCGAGCCGAGCGACGGTTTGCCTTTGAGTTTTCTCACTACCATCGCGACGACCATTGCAAGCACGAACGCCGAGACAAGCACTATGACGATGATTTCGACAGTTCCCATTTTTACGCCCTTTTGTTTTTGATACGCAACTTATCCTTGAGCGTATCGAAGAAATTTTTGACATCTATCTTGCCCTTGTTGTTGAGGACGATGAGCGCGATGACCGCCGCCCAAACCGCCGCGAAGATGAACACGGTCCACCACCAACTGCCGATCAGATAGATCATAGTCGACACAATGTACGACGTCGCCACCCAAAATACGATCGTCCATCTGAAGGAACTCTTGCTCGGGGATTCCGCTTTGGCGGTCGCGACGGCGGCGAAACAAGGTATCGTGAGCATATTGAAAGCGATGAATGAGATGAGTGCGGGAGCCGTGATGCCCGTCGCGGAGATCATCTGCACGACGCTGTCCACGCCTTCGAGAGCTTCGTCTGCGACGAACGCGCTCGAAATACAAGCCGCCAAAGTGCCGAATGTGGCGATGACGTTTTCCTTTGCGATGAGTCCCGTGATCGCCGCGACCACAAACACCCATCCCCACTGCGCGCTGAGCTGACTGCCGAAACCGAGCGGCGTAAACAGAGGTCTGATGATGCTGCCCAAGCCCGCAAGTATGCTGTCTCCCATCTCGGCGTCCTCGAGATATTGCCAATTCCAGCTGAAGTGACTTATGAACCAGATGAATATCGTGGAGAGCAATATGATTGTGAACGCTTTTTTGACAAAGTGTTTTGTCTTATCCCACAGGTGGATCATCAGATTTTTGAATTGAGGCGCGTGATATGCGGGCAACTCCATTATGAAGGGCGGGACGTCGCCTTTCATCGTCGTGTTGCGCATAAGCAACACGCAGCATATAGCCGTCACAATGCCGAGCAAGTACATACCGTATGTGATGAGGTCTGCGTTTGCGATCCCGAATTGCCGCACAAGCCCGCCCGCGATAGCCGTGAGTATGGGCAACTTTGCGCCGCAACTGAAGAAGGGTATGACGCGTATCGTCGAGGTGCGCTCGTTTTGATCGGCGAGCGTACGCGTGTTGATCATCGCGGGGACGGAACAGCCGAAGCCCATTATCATAGGCATAAACGCCCTGCCGCTAAGCCCGAAGCGACGGAATATTCTGTCCAGAATAAACGCCACGCGCGCCATATAGCCGCTGTCCTCGAGAATGGAGAAAAACAGGAAGAGCAAAAGAATCTGAGGCAGGAAGCTGAGTACCGCGAACAGGCCGCCGAAAATGCCGTCCACTATGAGGCCGCTCACCCACGGCGCCGCAGTTTTCAGCCCCTCGGCGATGCTCACGCTGATGAGATCGGTGAGTACGGTGAGCGAACTTTGAAGTATCACACCGGGCGAATACACTCCCTCCTCATATCCGAAGAAGGTATGCACGGTTATTTCTGAGAGATATTCGTCTATGCCGCTGACAAACTCGACGTCCGAAAACTCGCCGTTCTCGTCAGTAACGATGTTGACTTCATAGCCGTCAAGGTTAAAGAAGCGCTCATATTTGTTTCCATTCTCGTCGTACAGCTCAAGCAAATTGCCTTCGCCGTCCACAAGCGACATCAGCGCGGTTCCGTCCTTGTCATAGAATGTCTTTATCGGTTTATCCCCGTTTTTTGTGGCGTAGGCGTACGGCACTGTCTCAAGCCCTTCGAGCTTGCCGTCCTCGCCGATGACAAGTTCCGCCTCGTTGCCGTCCTCATCATAAAAGACGTCGTAGGGCTTGCCGTCCTTGTCGAACAGAGCGACTTGCTCGCCGTTTTCGTCGAGCAGGCTGTCAAGCAAAGTCCCGTCCGCGTCGAAATATTGCGTTATCGCTTCGCCGCGAGAGTCGTATGCATAGGCGGTTTTGTCAAAAACTCCGCCCGCGCCAAGCCACAGCATATCCTCCGAGAATGTCAGATGGAAGATCAAAAACAGCACGACGATGAAGATGGGAATGCCCCAGACCTTGTGCGTGAGGACCTTGTCCACCTTGTCGGAGACGGACAATTTTTGTCCTTCGCCTTCGGTATGTTTTTTGCGCTCGAGCGCGCCTGAATAGTTTTCGGAAATATATTTGTATCTGCTGTCGGCGACTATCGCCTCGAAATCACTGCCGAAAGTGTCGTCGTTGAAAGTGTGTTTGAATTCCTCAACCATCTTGGCGCTGTCGGGATGCATAGCGACTTCGATCTCGTCAAGCTCCACAAGTTTAATGGCGTGGAAGAGAGAATTTTCGACCTTCTGCCCCTCGAGAGCGATCTGACAGTCGCGGATCAGGTGCATAAGTTTTGTGCCGCTCAGCACAGTCGCGCCTTTTCTTGGATGTTTGCTCACCTCGTAGGCGCGTTGCATAAGCTCGTCCAGTCCCTTTTCCTTGAGGGCAGAGATCGCCACGACGGGCAAACCTATTTTTGCCTCGAGCCGCGCGGGATCGATCTTGTCGCCGTTTTTTTCTACCGCGTCCATCATATTGAGCGCGATGACCATAGGCACGTCGATCTCCATAATCTGCGTAGTGAGATAGAGGTTGCGCTCGAGGTTGGTCGCGTCCACGATGTTGACGATGCAGTCGGGCTTCTCGTCAAGGATGAAATTCCTTGAAATGACCTCTTCAGGCGTGTACGGAGAGAGGGAGTAAATGCCGGGAAGATCGACGATGGAAATTGGTTCCGCACACTTTTTGTAGACGCCGTCCTTCTTGTCGACGGTGACGCCGGGCCAGTTGCCGACGTGAGCGGTCGATCCCGTCAGCGAGTTAAAAAGAGTTGTTTTGCCGCAGTTTGGGTTGCCCGCAAGCGCAAACTTGATCATTTTTTCACCTCCGCGGCGTCGGGAGACTCGCCTGCCTCGTTCATTTCGCTTTTTGGCGCCCTTGTCTCAAGCAAAACTTGGGCCGCCTCGCTCTTTCTCAAAGTCAGCTCATAATCGCGGATCGTCACCTCGAGGGGATCGCCGAGCGGAGCTTTCTTTCTGAGATACACTTCCGCGCCGGGGGTCACGCCCATATCGAACAAGCGGCGCCTTATCTTGCCGTCGCCACCTATGCTCTTGATGACGCCCGATTGCCCGATGGAAAATTTGTCGAGATACATCGTCGTCTCGACAAGGTCTTCCTCGCGAGGAGCGACTTCGGACGTGGGTTTCGCCTTCTTTTTGAACAATTTCAGCATTGTTGACTCCTTTATGCCACAAGTATTTTTGTCGCGATGTTTTTGTCCAGAGCGAGCCTTCCGTCCTTCACCATACAGATGGTGCTTCCCCCGCTCTGAGAAATGATGCTGATCGTCGAGGATATCGTGATCCCCAGATTTTCGAGATGTTTTTTGGTTTTTTCGTCCGTCAAGATCCTGACGATCCTCAGCTCTCTCCCAATCGGCGCGACAACAAGCGGCATAAATCTCTCCTCATTCCATATCATCCTATGCGGGAAATATGAAATTTATTTCACGTTTTAGCGATATGATAATAGCACTCCGCGCGCGACAAGTCAATCGATTTGAGCAAAAAATACGAAATTTTTTTCACATTTTCATTTTCGGCTTGCAAAGATATGGAAAATATTGTATAATACATTATATAATACTGATAAATAGGCTACGCGAGGCGGATCTCGCCCGCGTCCCTGATCGGAGCCGTCCGCTCCTTGTCGCGACGGCTTTTCGGAGGAAAAATGGCAAAAGATATCAGAGAGCCTCGTCAGGAGCGCTCCATCGAGAAAAAAAACAAGATCGTACGCGCGGGCTACGAGCTTTTCAGCGAGGTGGGCTATTATGCGACAAACACCGCGCAGATTGCAAAGCGCGCGGGCGTGTCGACGGGCATAGTGTACGGCTATTTCAAGGATAAACGCGACATCCTGCTCGACGTGCTTAAGATCTATGTGGACTCGGCGTTCTCTCCCGTGCTTGAGCTTATGGACAGCCTCATATTCCCCGTCGATCTTCATTCCCTCGCTTGCGAAGTGCTGACAAAAGCGACCGAGATACATCAAAAAAACGCCAACATCCACGAAGCGTTGCACAGTATGTCCCATTCCGACGAGGAAGTCAACGCGCGCTTCATAGGGCTTGAGGACGACATCACGCTGAAGATCGCGGGCAAGCTCGCAAGCCTGGGCATTGACGCGCCCAACCTCAACGAGCGCGTGCATTTTGCGATGGACATCGTGCAATCCTTCTCGCACGAATACGTTTTCGACCACCATCCCTACATAGATTACAGCGCGATGCGCAACATAGTCGAAAACACGCTTGTCTCGCTGTTCATCTGACAAAATTCGACAAAAAAGGACTTTATATCGCAATATCGCCATCATAAACATCGGATATTGCAAAAATAACAGGCAATGTTCACACAGCGCACACTCGATTTTCTATATTTCAATCACAAGCAAAACTCCCCCGATTGGTACAAGAATCACAAGGCGGACTACGAGGAGTTTTTGGTCAAGCCGTTCAAGGAGCTTGTCGTCGATCTCACGCCGACGCTCAAAGCCATAGACCGCGAGATCATCTGCGAACCAAAGGTGGACGGGAGCATTTCTCGCATATATCGCGATATGCGCTACGCCACGTACGGATACAGATATCGCGATCACTGCTGGGCGATATTCGCGCGCGACAAGAAGATGTACGAGGGCTTGCCCGGCTTCTACTTTGAGGTGTCGCCCTACAAATTTTCCTTCGGGTGCGGCTATTATCAAGCCTCGCCGTCCGCAATGAAAAGTTTTCGCCGCCTCATAACGCAAAATTCCGCGGAGTATATCGCCGCCCGCGACGCGCTCAAAAAGTCGACCGTGTTCGAGGTGTACGGCGACTTCCTCAAAACGTCCAAATACGACGCCTATCCGCCCGAGGCGCAAAACCTGCTATGCCGCTCCAACATAGGCGTAAGCGCTGACAGCACGGACTATGATCTGCTGATGAGTCCCGCGCTTCCCGGATATATCGCGGAGCAATTCGCTTCCATCGCCCCATTCTACCATCTTCTCCTCTCCGCCGAACTCACAAAATAACACGTCTGAGGATGTTATGAAAATAAACATAACTCAAATCTCAAACATTATTAAAGACATTTACGGCAAATCGCCAAACTCCGTCAAATATCTCGGCGGAGGGTCTTTCGGGCGCGCGTTCAAAGTGAACGTAGACGGCAAAACGCTTGTCGTCAAAGCGTTTTTGATCGACGGGTTGTGCGAAAAGGAAGCGCAGGAACTTGGCGTTTTGCGCAAGTATTGCCCCGTCAAGATCCCCGAAGTGTATTTTGTGCGGCTCAAAAAGGACGGCGCGCCGATAGAATGTTTCGGGATGGAACTCATCGAAGGGCGCGATTCTTTCACGAACTTCGCGCTGCTTTTCAAGCCGCGGAGGCAAAAACAGCGCTTTGCGGACGCCGTTTGCGACGCGCTCATAGAGCTACACAGCCACACCTCGCCCAAGTTCGGCGACATATCGGACCCGCAATACGATTCGTGGCGAGACTTCTATTTCCCCTACGCGCAAAAAATTATGCAAGGCGCAGAAAAGCTGTATGCGGAGCGCCGCCTCAAAAAATACATCTACGATACGGCAAAAGCGCTGTGGACAAATTATGACCTCAGCTTCTGTGACGAAGTGAAAGAGGCGTGCCTCATCCACGGCGACGCCAACGTGATGAACATAATGACAAAAAAGCCGTTTGAACTTGTCGGATTCATCGATCCGCTGGACTCGATGTACGCGGACAGAGAGTACGAGCTTTTTCAGCTCCGCAACTTGACGGGCAACGCGTTCAGGCTGTACGAAACGTACAAGGCAAAATATCCCGTCTCTCCAAAATGCGACGTCAAGTGCGCGTTTTACGGCCTTTTCCACGAGATAAATTGCTACCTTCGCAACGGCACCTACACGGGTTTCATAATGCGCGCCGCCGTAAAGCGCACAAAAGCGCAACTCAAAACATTGAAATGATTTTGCTCTCAAAAGAGTCGACGCTCAAGACTTTTGAAAAGAAAAACATATCTACCTGTCGCCGCCCAAAACAGCGCGTGAAGATAATCAAATCGGAAAATATTGTCCAACAACATCAAACGTCCGCCCAAATCGAGCGGACGTTTTCGGGACCTAGATCATTTTATGGTGTTTGAGTTCTGGTTGTACGCTTTTGCGACGCATTTCCATTCGCCGTTCAGTTTCAAAAGGAGAAGGTAGTCGGTAAAGTCAATACTTCCGCCCCACCCTTCTTCCAGCACGCGCACAACGGCGAGCGTCTCTTCTACGGTTATGACGTCCACTCTCGCCTTGAAATTCTCGTCTGCGCCGACGGTATCAACGTTTTTGTAGAACTGCTCTATCGAACCGTGTTCAAGTTCGCCGTTGAGGATCCCGAACAAAACCGCTTCGTCTGTGAAAAGTTCCTTTGCGTACTTGCTGTTGCCCTCGGCTACGCTCTTGACGAAATTCATCGCCGCTTTTTCCACGTCTTGATAATCTTTCAATGTCGCTCTCATAAATGAGCCTCCTTAAAAATTTATTGACAAACAGATGTTAGCATTATATGATAAATATGTAAAGTACGCACATTTATGTATGGTACTTACTTTTTAGAAAGCATTGGAGAGAAATATGGAAAGGTGCATTTCAAACGAAAATCTTGCGGACACGGGGTTTTCTTACACATTATCCCTCATCAACGGGAAATACAAGATGACAATTCTCTACACGCTTATGGAGTTTTCCGTGGTGCGTTTCAATGAATTACAGCGTTATATCAAGGGTATCTCTTACAAGACATTGAGCGTAATGCTGAAAGAACTCGAAGCGGACAAATTGGTCGTACGTAAAGAATATCCTCAGATCCCGCCGAAAGTGGAATACAGCCTCTCCGAGCGCGGAAAGTCGCTAATGCCCATTCTCGATATGATGTGCGAATGGGGCGATAAAAACAGATTATGAAAACAGCAGTTGAAATTGCTCCCCATCGTCTTTTCATAATGCGTTACACGCGAAGGAAAACTCATCGCCCTACCGCCGCACAAAACAACGCATGCAAAATGAGCAAACCGTAACAATATGACCAAATCGTAATTCTTTTCTCTGCGACATAAAACGTCCGCCCAAATCGGGCGGACTATTTTATCACTTTTGCTCGGCGGAAGTGTGCACTATTACGGTCTCGTCTGCATGCACGTGAAGTTTGAGCTTTTCAATGTCCTGCGCGGAGGCGTGCCCGCTCGTATGCAAGGTGCGCTCTGTAAGCCCCAACTCGCGCGCCGCGTCAAGAAATTGTTTGACGCTTGGCTGTTCGCGATATCCGCTCCACATCGAATAAATGAGTATGCCGCCCGAAATATCCGCCCTTTGCGCCAGCTTTTTGAGATAGGCTGTCATGGACGGGCGCACGAGCATCACATACTGGTCGCCCTTTGATATACCCGCGATGCCGCGTTTATTTTCTATCTCAAACAACATCTCCCTGCGTCTGCCCGTCACCCTGCGCGGAGTGAACGCATACACGCCTTTGAAAAAGTCGGGACGCGGTATGCTCCCGCCTGCCGCCGCCGCGATATGGCTTGTGTACACATCTTCATAGAATATACGCCCCGTGCGCTTTGCGGCGCGATAAAAGCTGACGATCCTGTCTATGTTCGAGGCGGATTGCAAAATGAATATCGGCTTATCCGTGCTCTTCATAAGCTCCACGGCGCGCATTTCAAGCTCCCTCTCCGAAAAGCAGGGCTTGTCGGAGCCGACATTCGTGCCCTCGGTGATCAGCGTATTTACGTGTTTTGGCAATCTCTCAAGCAACTTTTCGCCATTTTTGCGCCCATGAAAGCGGAAATCACCCGTGTAAAGCAAACTGCGCCCGCCCGCCTCGAAGAGGAGCATATAGCTATCATATGCCGAGTGGTCGCAAAGATATGGCGTAATTTTTATATTCCCGACCCACATCGGCTGACCGTCGCGATATGTTTTGATGTTGTCCCCAAGCGTCTTACCATCGTAGGCGCTCATCATGTCGAGTATGCGACGCGCGCCCGCTCCGACGAATACGGGGCAGTCACGCTTTTGCCCGATGAGACCCGCATGATCCGCATGATAGTGCGAAACTATGACGGCGTCATATTTTGTCGAAAGCACTTGCTTTTCCATATCGCTCGTCTCCTCGCCTCCGTCAAGCGCCTTGCCAAGCTCCACAAGCACCCTCGTCTCGCCCGAAGTGATCTCGATGAGGTTTTCGCCTATCTTGTCTCTGCCGCGCAATATCCTATATTCAAGCTTTGGGACGGGCACGCCCCTCTTGCGTTTTGCAAACATGCTTACATAGCTCTTGTCTGGGTGGATAGTCGCGTCCTCGATGTCATAAAAATCGAACAGTTCGTCGAGGTCGTCAAGGTCGAGGCACTCGTCGGCAAATATGCGATGCACGCCGCACTCGACGTCGTATGCTATTCTGCCGCGCGGATAAAAATCGAAAGGAACGTCCTTCCCTTCCCACGCGTCAAAATGCGAAAATGGATATTCTATAAGTCCCGCCTCGTTCGCAAGCTGTTTTGCCGCCGAAAAAGGATACGATTTTTGATACGCTTCGAATTTCCATCCTCCCTCTTCCTCATCGGGTATCGCCCAAAAGATGCCAACTCTCACAAATTTCTGCTCCATAATATTCTCCTTTTTTATAGGCTGCGGCTCGCGCCGCGCATTATATACTGAAAACACATTCTCGTCAATATGTCAAGCAAATTTACATATTTTTTGAAATTTCTATCCTCAAATATACATATTGTAACTACAAAACAACAGGCGGACCCGGTCCGCCCTATGTTCATTTACGCTCGGTGCCGTCCTTTTCGCAAAGATAAACCTTGACAGTGCGGGGGTCTTTGGGAACAAATTTCTTTCCGTCCTCGACCGCTGCGTCTGAAAATACGAATTTTATTTGCTCGTGTTTGATATTCTCGGGCGTGAGATTTTTTGGGTACGGTTTTTCAAACAGCTCGCATAAAAGTGCGACCGTAGCGCACGCCTCCTCTTTGCGTGCTTTCAGACGTTCTTCCGCGCCAGGGTTGTCAAGATATTTTTTATAGTTTTCTTCGTGATCTTCCACGCCCGACTCTCCTTTGAGCGCGTGTTTCGTGGACTTGAGTTCGGCCAAAATGAGCGTGTAGCTTCCGTCCTCTTCCGCCTTCAGCCCAAGCAGATCCACCCTTCCCGACACATCTTTCTCATTTGCGTGCGGCTCGGTGTACTCGATGTCGTAATACACAAGGTCCTCATGCAGAAAATACGCGGCATAAAGTTGTTGCTGACGGTCCTTTTCAATGTTGTGGGATTTAAGGTGCCACTCCTTGCGGTCAAAGGCGTATTCGGTTTTATTAGGATCCAAAAAATCGTCGATAAGCCCCTTATAAATGCCCAAAACCTCCTTCAACTTCTCTTCTCCAAATCCAATGAGCGGAAATCTGACATATCTTCTGCTTGTGCTTTTGCCTTTTTCGGTGTCCGCGTCCGAAAAATTTGAAATATCGACGCCCATCTCGCTCAGGCGGTCGAGTATCTCGCGATAATTTTTCGTGAAACGCGCGTGGCGAAAATCGAATTCTCCTATCAATCCGCTTGCGGAATTTCGTATCCTAAGCAGTTGATGCGAGCGATAATACAGCGTCGAAAAATCGCCTCGGAAACAAAGCGCAACGCTTTTTTTCCCCTCATCGAGGTTTTCGCGCACATAATCCACTATGCGATCTCTCATCGGTGACTTCGTCGTAAAAAACTTTTGTACTTCCCCAGTTAAAATACGATCGGTTTTCATTTTAGGATTTCCTCCTCAGATCTTTTTAAAACAGCTTGCGGTCTTTATGCCCGTGAGTTCGTCGTTAAACCAGCACGGCTCCGCCTCATACCCGCGGTATATAAACTTGTACAGGTATCCAAAACACGCCCCCATTCCGCGCTTTGCCGTCTGGGACATCTTTATCTTGAATACATCCTTGCCAAGAACATCTCGTTCGTAAATTACAAACGTCTTTAGCGGCGGCGCCCCAAGAACGTCGTTTGCAAAGCGGATGTGCTCAAGCAACGCCTCGTCCCCAAGTAGATCCAAAAACATGGCGTAATACTCCCGCTCTTCCGTTACAAAAGTCTCCGTGCCCTTATAGGTCCTCAAAAATTCGCTTTCATTCCAATTCATATGCAAACCTCGATTTGTATATTCAAATTTGCATATTCTAATATATACCTAAAAAAATGAAATGTCAATACTTTTTTTAAATTTTTTTGATTTATCCCACCAAAATGTGCATATTTCTTAGTTCTGCGTTTTTTATCTGCTTTTGGAGGGCAAAGCCGAAGGGTTCCAGATAGTTGCCCTCGAGGTGCGCGAGGTTTTGCACGTCCAGCTCCTTTATGACGGCGTGGGCTATGTCCTCGACTATCTCCGTCTTGACCTTGCTTCCCTGATTGTCGTTGTCCGCGGTGAGAAGATACTCCAGCGGATCGGCGAGGTCGGACATAACGGGCAGCTCGCGAAGGGCGCGGAAGGTCCATTTGAAATAGGGACAATGCTTGCGGTTCAACAAAAATATCGTCTGCGCGGCGCACTTCACAAACTCCGTGAGCGCGAGCATAGCGGCGCCCTCCTCGCCGTGAGAGAGACAGCGCGGATAGTTGTATTGCCCCGTCTGCGCCATACGCACGATGTTTGCGGCGAGCTTTTTGAGGCGGACGTCCTCGGGCATTCCGTGCAAAATGTCGTTTCTGATCCGCGTGAATTCGCCGAGGTCGTCGCGGAAGATCTCTCCGTTTGTCGCCTCGGCGAGGTATTCGCTCTCCGTGAACAGCCAATCCCTCAGCGTGACGGGTGCGCCCTCGCTCCCCGTATAGCGGCGGTAGAAGTCGCCTATGATCTGCACTCCCTGCGAATTTGCGCCTATCGCGCTCGTATGCGCAAGGCGGGTCCCCGCGTATTCGGACTTGACTCTGTCGTACGCGCGCGTGAGGCGATATCCTATCTTCTCCTCGTCCTCGCGCGTGAGAAAGAGGCACAATCCCGTCTCGAAATCGTGATCGCGGGAGATATCGTCGTCATAGCCGAAGCACTCCGACCCGTGTCCGCAAAGCCCCACCGCGACGCGGGAAGCGTACGGCAAAAACTCCCTGTCCAACATTTCGGCGACGGCCTCGTTGTAAAATTTTCTTGCTTCCTCAATACCCTTCATATCTCAAAACACGTTGTTTATATCGCAATTTACAGCGCATAAAGTCAAGTTTGTGCGTAAACTGACATTTGTTTCGATCACAAAAATCCTCACGCCTCGCCGCCGTTTGCACGGTAGATCGCTTTTGCGCGCTCTTCAAGTTCCTTCTTAAAGAGGAAATATCCGTGATAGCCGCAGGCGTCCGCCACCTTCATACAAACGTTCGCGTACGGGCCGTTCTGCTGTGCGCCTTCGCCCGTGAGCGCGGCGTAGGCACGCTCGATATACTCGTCCGCCCTTCCGTCGTCGTCATTGCCCGCCGCCGCGTTTTCGTCGTCGATAAGTTTTGCGAGATTGACGTATGTTATGGCGACTTCGTTGACGTTGTCCTGCGCCTTCAAAATGTCAAGCGCCTTCAGATAGTGCGCCCTCGCCCCGTCAAATTTGCCGAGATCCGCAAGCGCGGTCGCATAGTTGTTGTGATAGCCCGCAAGGCGGTAGTCGTTTGGCTCTAGCTCACGCTCGTACACCTCGCGCGCGATATCATAATATTTGAGAGCCTCTTCCGCCTTTCCGAAAGCCTTCATAGTGGTAGCGACATTCAGATATACGGTGGCGTCCGCGACGGTGATCTCCTCCTCGACGGCCAAAAGTGCCAGCGCTTGCTCGCAGGCGGAAAGTCCCTTTTTCTCGTCTCCCTCGCGGCGGTAGTGTCCGACTTCCTCGCTCAAAATGACAAGCAAGCCGCGGTCGTCGCCGAGCGATTTCGCCTCTTTTTCCCAATAGTCCAACACGCGTTCCATCCCCGCGCCGTCGTTTTTGGCGGCAAGCTCGTCCAGCCTCTCGATGACCCGCGCGACGGGGACATAGCCTTGCGGCTCCTTTGAACAACTTGTGCAAGCGTTTCTATCTTTCATATCTCGCCTCTGAAAAATTTGAGGATATTCATATCCCCGTTTGGATATCAATTTGACGCGCCTTCGCTCGATTACGGCAAAATCTCCGCCCCCGACAACAAGAGCGCAGGATCTCCGCCCCTAGATCGTCATTCCCACTCTATGGTCGCGGGAGGCTTGCCCGTGATGTCATAGACGACTCTCGACACGCCCTTCACCTCGTTGACGATGCGCGATGAGACGACGTCAAGCGTCTCATAGGGGATGTGCGCGTACTCGCAAGTCATAAAATCCGACGTCTTGACGGCGCGCAATCCCAAAACATAGTTGTAGGTGCGCCCGTCGCCCATCACGCCCACTGTGCGCATATCCGTCAGCACGGCGAAAAATTGGTCATATGCGAGGCCCGCCTTGGCAAGCTCCTCTCTATAAATATAGTCCGCGTCGCGGAGTATGTCGAGGCGCTCCTTTGTGATCTCGCCTATGCAACGCACCGCAAGCCCCGGCCCCGGGAAAGGCTGACGGCTCACGAGGGTCTCGTCCAGCCCCAACCGCCTGCCGAGCGCGCGCACTTCGTCCTTGAAGAGATATCTGAGCGGCTCCACTATCCCGATGAATTTTGTATCCTTCGGCAATCCGCCGACGTTATGGTGCGATTTGATGACGGCGCCCGTCGTAAGTCCGCTCTCCACGACGTCGGGATATATCGTGCCTTGCGCGAGGAAACTTCCCGCGAATTTCGAGCTTTCCTCCTCGAATACGCGCACGAACTCCTCTCCGATTATCTTTCGCTTGCGTTCGGGTTCCGTAACGCCGGCGAGCTTGCCTAAAAACCGCTTTTCTGCGTCCACGCGCACAAAGTTTAGCGATTTGCCCTTGAAGGCGCGCTCGATCTCGTCGCCCTCGTTTTTGCGCATCATTCCGTGATCGACAAATATGCAGGTGAGCTGCCCCGGTATCGCCTTTTCGAGAATGGCCGCGCACACGGAGCTGTCCACGCCGCCGCTGAGGCCCAAAACCACTTGATGATCGCCGACCTGCTCCCGAATCGCCTTGATCTGCTTTTCGATGACGTCGTCGATGTTGTAGTCTCCCTTCGCTCCGCACACTTTGTAGAGGAAGTTGCGCAACAGTTTGGTACCTTCCCGCGTGCGCTCCACTTCGGGATGGAACTGCACCGCATACAATTTTCTCGCCTCATCGCACATTGCCGCCGTCGGGCAATCCGCCGTATGAGCGACGCCTCTGAAGCCTTGCGGCACGCGCGCGACATAGTCGGTGTGCGACATCAGCGTGACCGTCTCGCTCTTCAGCCCGTCGAAGAGGGCGCAAGTCGGATCGTCATAGGTCGCCGACACGGTGCCGTACTCGCTGACCGCGCACGGCTTGACTTCGCCGCCGAGAGTGTACGCCATAAGTTGCATACCATAGCAGATGCCGAGGATGGGGATCCCCATCTCAAACAGCTCCTTGACGGTGTGCGGAGAGTCCGCGGCGTACACGCTGTGAGGTCCGCCCGTCAAAATGATACCGATGGGCGCGATCTGTTTGAGAGCGTCGATCGGGGTGTTGCCCGCAAGTATTTGCGAATGCACTTTGCACTCCCTCACGCGCCTTGCGATCAACTCTTTGTACTGCCCGCCGAAGTCGAGTACGACAACGGTCTGATTGTTTTCTGTTGACATAAAAGCCTCTTCAAATTGCGATTTTATATGTATAAACCCGCTTTTTGCGGGTTTACGCGTTTATCTGACTATGATCGCGTCGCGCTCCGCGCCGACCGAGATATACTTGATTTTGCATCCGACCGACTTCTCGATGTACTCGATGTACGCTCTTGCCGCCTTCGGCAATTCCTCGTATTTGCGGCAATCTGCCGTGGAGCAATTCCAACCCTCGAGATATTCGATATTGGGCTTTGCGACGTTGAGCGCCTCGCCGGAGGGGAACTCGTCCACCGTCTTGCCGTTCACGCTGTAGCTCACGCACACGGGGATCTTGTCCATCCCGTCAAGGATGTCCAACTTTGTCAGCGCGATCTCGTCCGTCGCCTGCACCATACAACCGTATCTCGACGCGACGACGTCAAAGCCTCCCACTCTGCGGGGACGTCCCGTTGCCGCGCCGTACTCGCCGCCCGCTTCTCTGAGCTTGTGCGCCTCTTCTCCGAACATCTCCGCCGTGAAGGGACCCTCGCCGACGCAGGTGGAGTACGCCTTCATAACGCCGATGGAGTTTTGCACTTTGCGGTTGGGTATGCCCGCGCCGATGGGACCGTACGCGGTGATCGTGGACGACGACGTCGTGTAGGGATAAATGCCGAAATCAATGTCCCTGAGCGCGCCGAGCTGTGCCTCGAGCATAACGTTTTTGCCCTCGTCAAGCGCCTTGTTGAGGAAGTATCCCGCGTCGCAGATGTAGTCTTTGAGCGGAGTCCCGTATTTTTCAAACCACTCGAGCATACCCTCGACGGTGTAGCCTTTCGCGCCGTAGCTTCCCTCTATGGTGAGGTTTTTCCACTCCACGATGGTCTCCAGCCTCGATCTCAGATATTCGGGGTGCAGGATGTCGCCCATTCTGATCGCCTTTTTCATATATTTGTCAGCGTAGATGGGCGCGATGCCGCGGCGCGTGGAGCCGAATTTCTTGTCCGCGAGCCTGTCCTCTTCGAGGCAATCCTGCGCGACGTTGAACGGGCAACACACCACCGCTTTGTCGCTGATCTTGAGGTTTGCGGGCGTGATGACTATCCCCGCTTCCCTGAGGCGCGCAAGCTCCTTGGCGAGATGCTCGATGTCAATGACCATTCCTTGTCCCATCACGTTGATCTTGTCCTCGCGAAGTATCGCCGAGGGCAACAGATTGAGCACAAACTTGCCCTTATCGTTGATCACGGTGTGACCCGCGTTGTTGCCGCCCTGATATCTCACGACGATGTCCTGCGACTCGGCAAGCAGATCGACCATACGGCCCTTGCCCTCGTCGCCCCAGTTGATCCCTACAATTGAAGTAAGCATATATTTGTCCCTCATCAAAAAATTATTTTCGTTTTTATGCTGTTCGCGCTTGTACCGCGCGTCCGCTCACACCTTGATGTCGTCCGTCTTGACAAACTTGTCCTTGTTTGCCTCGAGCAGAGGATCCACGACCTCGGCGACATATTCTTCCACCTGCTCCTTCGCCCTGCCCGTGAACTTTTTCGCGTCCACAAGGTCTTTGAGTTCGTCCTCGCTAAGCCCAAAAATCGGATCGTTCCCTATGCGTTCAAGCAGATCGTTTTCGCCGCCCTGCTCCTTTACGACAGCCGCCGCCGCGATGGAGTGTTTGCGGATCGCCTCGTGCAAAGTTTGCCTGTCGCCGCCCTTCTCGCTCACGCAATACATCAAGATGTTTTCCGTCGCCATAAAGGGCAACTCGCGAGCGAGATCCTTCTCGATTATGCGCGGATAGAGCTTCAGCCCGCTTATGATGTTGGCGTACAGCGCGAGAATCGCGTCCGTCGCAAGAAAAGCCTCGGGTATGGCGATGCGCCTCACGGCGCTGTCGTCAAGCGTGCGCTCAAACCACTGCGTCGCCGCCGTGATCGCGGGATTGAGCGTGTCCGTCATAACGTATCTCGCAAGCGAAGCTATGCGCTCGCTGCGCATCGGATTGCGCTTGTACGCCATCGCGGACGAGCCGATCTGCCCCGCCTCGAAGGGTTCCTCCACCTCTTTCAAGTGGGAGAGCAATCTGATATCGTTGGAAAATTTCGCCGCGCTCTGAGCAATGCCCGCAAGCACAGTCAGAATGTTGTAGTCCACTTTGCGCGTGTAGGTCTGCCCGCTTACGCTTACGCTGCCCGCAAAGCCCATCTTGTTTGCGATGAGTGCGTCGAGTTTTTTGACCTTGTCGTGATCGCCGTGGAAAAGCTCGAGAAAGCTCGCCGCCGTCCCCGTCGTCCCCTTGCACCCCAACAGGCGAAGCCTTTGAAGTTCGAAATCGAGACTTTCGAGGTCAAGCACAAGATCCTGAAGCCACAGCGTCGCCCTCTTGCCGACCGTGGTTGGTTGCGCCGCTTGGAAATGCGTGTACGCAAGCGTCGCTACAGCCCTGTTTTGATAGGCGAAGTCTCTCACCGCCTTGATACAGCCGAGCAGCTCGCCGCGTATGAGTTCAAGCGCCTCGCGCATTTGTATGACGTCCGTGTTGTCGCCCACAAAGCAACTCGTCGCGCCGAGATGTATGATGGGCATAGCCTTCGGACACGCCCTGCCGAACGTATGCACGTGCGCCATCACGTCGTGACGGACCTCGCGCTCCTTCTCGCGCGCAAAGTCATAGTCGATGTCATAGACGTGCGCCTTCATCTCCTCGATCTGCTCGTCCGTTATCGCGACGCCAAGCTCCTTTTCCGCCTCGGCGAGCGCGATCCACAGCTTGCGCCAAGTGCTGAACTTGAAATCGGACGAGAAGATATACTTCATCTTCTGTCCTGCGTATCTCTCGCTCAGCGGCGATGTGTAAACATCCTTCGGCATATCCATTTTCCACCTCAAAAAAAGATTAAAAGCGTCCCTTAAAAGCAAAAAGTTCAGCCTTTTGAAACACTTTTACTCATACCGTCTATCCCAATATGTTATTTGGACAACTTGACCCTATACAATATATCACTCGCGCGCGCGTTTGTCAAATCCTGCCGCGCATTTGCGCAAAAATCGCTATAGAACAACTTCAGACAGAAAAATGCAAGTTCTAATAAGAGTTGACATCCATTTCCCTTGACCAATACCTGTGTTAGACCTGTGATAATCAGTAAAATTGTTGCTTTTTCAATATCATCCCGAACGCAGTAAAAAAATTCCACCGATTCACCCTGTCATCCCGAGCCTGTCGAAGGATCCCTTTGTAATAACATTGTCATCCTGAGCTTGTCAAAGGATTCCCTTGCAATCGCCCCACATAACCGTTGCAATTGCTTCTAATATTTCCCTTATCAAGACTATTTTTCATATCAAGGCGCCCTTTGTTTGTCCACAAAAATACAATGTTTTTGTGGGCAAATAAGGGGAGCTGTCCGCTCTATTGAGCGGACTGAGGGGATTGTCCAAGCATTTATTTTTCCTGTCATTCTGAGCGAAGTCGAAGAATGCCTTGATTCGCCCTGTCATCCTGAGCTTGTCGAAGGATCCCCTGGTTCGAGCTTTCTTATGTTTTACGTCACGCCGTGTCCGAGGATTTAACACCACCCTCTGTCCGAGCGTTTATCAACGGGATTCTTCGACTTCGCTCAGAATGACATAAAGGCAATCCATCATTGGAGACGATACGCAAGGCGTTCTGTCATCAAGCGACAGCCGGATCAAACTTCTACGCTTATTTCAACAGAATGTATAAATATACGAGAAATTTGATTTTTATGCGATATAAACGGCAAAATTTTATAAAAAATTTATAAATATACAGCTGCTTAAAAATTTTTGAAAAAATTTGTTCAAACAGTTTGACTTTTGAAAGCAAAGGAATATAATGTGCGTATAAAAATTTTTCGGGAGATAAAGATTATGATAATGTCCGAACTTTACGGCAGTATGGTCTTTGACGACCGCGCGATGGCAAAGAGCCTTCCCAAGGACACCTATCGCGAACTCAGACGCTGTGTGGAGCAGGATCTGCCTCTCTCGCTCGACGTCGCGAACATCATCGCCAACGCGATGAAAGATTGGGCTGTGGAAAAGGGAGTGACCCACTTCACGCACTGGTTCCAACCTCTCACCGGCATAACGGCGGAGAAGCACGACAGTTTTATCTCGCCGACAAAATCGGGCGGCGTCATTATGGAGCTGAGCGGCAAGGAACTCATCAAAGGCGAGCCTGACGCAAGCTCTTTCCCGAGCGGCGGATTGCGCAGCACATTCGAAGCGCGCGGCTACACGGCGTGGGATCCGACGTCATACGCCTTCATCAAGGACGGCATATTGTGCATCCCGACGGCATTTTGCTCCTACAACGGCGACGCACTGGACAAAAAGACTCCGCTTTTGCGCTCTATGGAGGCCGTCAACAAGCAGGGACTGCGCCTGTTGCACCTGTTCGGCAGAAAAACCGAGCGCCTCAATATGACCGTCGGTCCGGAGCAGGAATATTTCCTTGTGGACACCAACGCCTATCTCAAGCGCAAGGACCTCTTCTATACGGGACGCACTCTGTTCGGCGCGCGCCCGCCGAAGGGACAGGAACTCGAAGATCACTATTTCGGCGCGATAAAATCCCGCGTGGTGCGCTATATGAAGGAGCTTGACGAGGAGCTGTGGAAGCTGGGCATACTCGCAAAGACAAAGCACAACGAGGTCGCGCCCGCTCAGCACGAGTTCGCGCCCATCTACACCACCGTCAACGTGGCGTCCGATCAAAACCAGCTTACGATGGAGATAATGAAGAAAGTCGCGGCAAAGCACGGGATGACCTGCCTGTTGCACGAGAAACCTTTCGACGGCGTGAACGGAAGCGGCAAGCACAACAACTGGTCGCTTTGCACGAATTTCGGACACAACCTGTTCGAGCCGGGCAGCAATCCCTATGACAACGCACAATTTTTGCTCATCATCGCCGCCGTCATCGCCGCCGTGGACGAGCATCAGGATCTGCTGCGCATTTCCGTGGCTTCGGCGGGCAACGATCATCGTCTCGGGGCGAACGAGGCGCCTCCCGCGATAGTGAGTATGTATCTAGGCGACGAGATCACGGGCATTTTGCAAGCGATCGCGGACGGCAGAGAATACTCCCGCCGCGCAAAGTGCGACGTCAAGATCGGCGTACACGTCCTGCCAAAGTTCGCGATGGACAGCGCGGATCGCAACCGCACGTCGCCCTTCGCCTTCACGGGCAACAAGTTCGAATTTCGTATGCCCGGATCGGCGCAGTCGATCACTACGGTCAACGTCGTGCTGAACACGATTATGGCGGAACAGTTCGAAAAGTTCGCGGACGAGCTTGAAAAAGCGGAGGACTTCAACCAAGGCATCACGGACATCATCCGTCGCGTGATGAACGAACACGGTCGCATCATCTTCAACGGCAACAACTACTCCGACGAGTGGGTGCGCGAGGCAAAACGCCGCGGACTGCTCAACCTGCCCACGACGATAGACGCTCTGCCCTACATCACGAGCGAGAAAAACATCAAGCTGTTTGAATCTCAAGGCGTGTTCACCGAGGCGGAACTCAGGTCGAGACAGGAGATCTACATCGAAAACTATTGCCGCCTGTTGCACATCGAGGCGATGACTATGCTGGATATGGCAAATATGGAGATCATCCCCGCCGCGATCAAATATAAGGGCGACGTCGCGAAAGCCGCGAAGAATTGCGCTAAGATAGGCGTGCGCGCGGACGACGAGATCGAGATATCGGCAAAACTCGCCGAACTCATACACGGCGCGCGCGAGGCGGTCAAAGTGCTTGAGACCGCGGTCGACAAGGCGCACTCCCTAGGCGACAACCTCAAGGGCGGCGAATGCTACCGCGACGAGGTCATCCCCGCGATGGCGGCACTGAGAAAAGTGTGCGACGATATCGAGCTGAATATGGCAAAGGAATATTATCCTATGCCTACCTATGGAGATCTGCTCTTCTCGGTACATTGAGCCTTTTTGACAATATGACAAACGGCGTAGCGACTGGATCGTCGCTACGCCGTTTTTACATTTTCGCCGTCTTGCCGGACGTCCTATCCGATCAGTCGCGGCTCTTGATGAAAGTGCGACACTTTGTGGAAAACGCGGAGTCGCGCACGTCGATCTGCTCGTTGGCGCACAGCCCGTTGTTGTTGAAGGCGCACTCCGCGGAGCATTGCACGAGCGACTCAAGATCGTTTTGCAACACGTCGTCGCCCGCCTCTATATCGGCGAAATTTTGAGCCAACGCGCCGCCCTCTCTCTTGATGCGGCTGATGCATTTTGCGTTTTCGCCTATGGAGATCACTCCCGCAAGGCACTTATTTTTGAGATTATGCTCACAATTTGATGTCGAACAGTTGATTTGTTTCATAGATTTTCCTCCGACGCGCAGACGCGCTTTTGAGCTTATTATGTCCAAAAACGCACTTTTATATCTATGCGGTCATAAATTTATTGAAAATCGCGACAAGCTATGCTAAAATGTTTTCAACAACTCCAAAGGAGATCGCATTATGAAGGTCATTTTGCTCAAGGACGTCAAGGGGACGGGCAAACAGGGCGAGCTTATCGAAGTCAACGACGGCTATGCGCGCAACTTTTTGATCAAAAAGGGGCTGGCGCAGGAAGGCACCCCGCAAAATCTCAACACATTCGAACAGCGCAAGCGCGCTCAGGCGGCGAAGATCGCTCAGGAAAAAGCGGCGGCGCAAGCTCTCGCGGCTCAACTTAAAGGCAAAACAATCACGGTCGCGGCAAAGGGCGGCGACAACAACGGAAAGATGTTCGGCTCCGTCACCGCCGAGATGATCTCAAACGCGCTCGCGGCGGAAGGCTTCCAAGTGGACAAACGCAAGATCGACATCAAGGAGAGCATACGCGAATTCGGTCCCGCGCAAGTGACGCTCAAACTGTATGCCGAAGTTTCCACGACTCTTGACATTGACGTTGTGCGCGCCTGAACAAATCAAAGATAATCAAATTTTTCGCGAAATTTGTCGAAAAAGGATTTTATTTGTCAAATTTGCGCGGATAAACATCGGATAATGGAATTTACTACCCTTCTCAACATAGACGACAAAGTCATTTTGCAAGACGACGAAGGCTACTGTTTTTCGCAGGATTCCGTGCTGCTTGCAAACCTTGCCGAAATCAAAAAAGGCGCGAAAGCGATCGATCTTGGCAGCGGAAGCGGCGTGCTTGCGACACTTGCCGTCCTCAAAAAGGGCGCAGATCTTGCCGTTGGGATAGAGGCGAACGCGGCGGAAGTCGACAGAGCGACGAGAAGCGCAAAACTCAACGGACTTGAGGACAAACTCTCCTTCATATGCGGAGACGTCAAGGACATTCGCTCTCTTTTGGGCGCGGGGAAATTTGACGTCGCGCTGTGCAATCCGCCCTATTTCGAGGCGAACCCCAAACTGCCTTCAAACGGAGCGAGGGATATGGCGCGCAGAGAGAGCGGCGCGACGCTCGCGGACTTTGTGAACGCGGCGGCTTACGCCCTCAAAAACAAGGGCGAAGCGTGGTTTGTCGTCAAAACGGCGAGGCTTGCCGAGATAATTTCCTTGCTCGTCGGCGCAAAGTTGGAGCCCAAGAGGCTCATTCTGCTCAAGCCGAAGCCGTCCTCGGAGGCGGACGTCATCGTCATACGCGCGGTGAAGTGCGGCGGCAAAGGATTGGACCTCAAAACGTTTGTCTGTATGAAAGAGGACGGAAGTTTTTCGGACGAATACGACAAGCTCTATTCGGATATCGCAAAATAGGAGACAATATGGCAAAGCTGTACATTGTGGGTACGCCGATAGGCAATCTCGGCGATATGACGTTGCGCGGGATCGAAACGCTGAAGAACGCGGACGTCGTCGCGTGCGAGGACACGCGACATTCCCTGCCCCTGCTTTCTCATTTCGGGATCAAAAAGGAACTTGTCGCCTATCACAAATTCAACGAGGCGGAGTGCAGCGAGCGGCTGATCGAGATGATCCTGAGCGGCAAAAACGTCGCGCTTATCACGGACGCGGGTATGCCGTCGGTGAGCGATCCCGGCGCGGAAATCGTGACGAAGTGCCGCGAAAGAGGCGTTGACGTCGAGGTCGTCCCCGGTCCGACTGCCGTTATGAGCGCGCTCGCGTTGAGCGGGATCAAGAGCAAAGGTTTTGTATTTTTGGGTTTCCTGCCCGAAAAAAAGGCGGAAATTGAAGATATTTTGTCAAAGACGGCGTTTTGCGGGTTGCCGATCGCGCTGTACGTCGCTCCGCACGACCTCAAAAAGACGGCGGCGACTCTTCTGAAACAGCTCGGAGACCGCACGGCGTACGTCTGCCGCGAATTGACAAAATTGCACGAGTGCGTCGAGGTCACCTCACTTGCCTCTTTTGAGTGCGAAGAGCGCGGCGAGATCGTGCTTATCGTGGACTCCGCTCCCGCCGACAATCCTCTGAACGAACTGCCCGTGGAGGAACACGTGCGCCGCTATATCGCGCAGGGCTATTCCAAAAAAGACGCCGTCAAGCGCGCCGCTCAGGACAGAGGCGTCCCAAAGAACGAAGTGTATCAAGCCTGCCTCGACCTCGACTGACATATATCGCCAAAGCAAAATGTGCGCGAGGAGCGTCAACTTGCCACGGCGGAACAATATCCTCAAAAAGTTTCAAAAGACGAAGATCTTTTGACGTTCGGGCTTCAAAAACTCACGACGTATATCAAATTTTGCTCTTTTATTCGCTTTTTCGCTTTGCGGATCCGAGGGCAATTTTTCTTTTTATGCAGGCATTGACAGCCGTCGGGTTTTAAGGTTATAATAGTATTGCCGTATACCTACATATATTTTATCGCTCGCGCGTTCGCACGTGTGCAAAATTTTTGGGGTTTTATGCGGCCAATATGTCCGCAAGGCGGCTCTGCCGAGCGGCTCGGCGCCGAGATGTGCGCGCCGAAAAAGGAGTATCTTTATGGGAAAGAGATGCAGACATCTGTTGAATGCGTTTGCGGCGGTGATGTTGCTCGTCCTTGCGGCGGCTGTCCTCGTCGCCTGCGGCGGGCAAAAAGTTCCTGCAGGTTCGGGTACGATCGTGATCCCCGGCGCCACCTCTCCGACAGAGGGTGACGCCAAAACGGCGAGTATGTTCCGACTGGAACCCGAGGGCAACGGATATACGATCACAAAATATCTCTATGACGACGCAGAGTTGACCATCCCCGCCTCATACGCTCAAAAGCCCATCCTCTCCATAGGGCCTTCCGCATTTGCGGATTGTTCGACTCTCACCGCGGTGACCGTTCCCGAGGGCGTCGTGGCGATAGGCGAAAACGCGTTTGCCCGTTGCTCGTCGCTGAGCGCAGTCACGTTGCCTTCCGGCCTAGAGAGCATAGGCGCGTACGCTTTTGCGGGGTGCGGCGCCATCGTCAAAGCGGACTATCAAGGCACATTGGCGGATTGGTGCGGCATAGATTTCGGCGGCGAACAGGCAAATCCCATCGAATACGCCAACTCCCGCACTTTCGGACAGGCGAGGATCTACGTCAAAAACACCGACGCCGATCTTCCCGTGCAACAGGTGATTGCGGGCAACGTTGATATTCCCGCGGGGACTCCCGCCGTCGCGGACTATGCGTTTGCGTGCGCGATCGACATCAAAGAAGTGACCATCGGCGAGGGCGCGACGAGAATAGGCGCGTACGCTTTCAAAAATTGCACCAATCTCACATCAATAACTTTCCCGGAAGGCGTCGCCGAGATTGGCGATTATGCCTTTGAGGGTTGCACGGCGTTGCCGTCCGCATCCATCGCGAGCGGCTTGACGACGATAGGCGCGGCGGCGTTCAAAGATTGCATCAATTTGAGTTCCATCGAGTTGCCCTCCACGCTCGACAGCGTGGGTCTGCACGCGTTTTACGGTTGCGAAAAGCTCAAAAAAGTCAACTTCCTCGGCGAACTCAACGATTGGAGCGACGTGCTATTCCACGGCTATGCGTCCAATCCTCTGCAACTTGCGGCAGGTTCCGTAAAACTGCTCGCGAACGGCAACGAGGTCAAAGGCCGCGTCGAGATCCCAAGCGGCGCGTCAAGGGTCGGCGACTATGCCTTCTTCGGGCTTTCTGACGTCACCGAAGTCGTCATTCCCGAGGGCGTGACCGAGATCGGAATGCGGGCGTTTGAGGGTTGCACATCTCTCGATACGATCTCCATCCCCAACAGCGCCGTCACGATAGACGATTCCGCATTCACTAGTTGCGGCAAATTCAAAAAAGCTAGCCTTCCCGTCTCGGCTATGGACAAGATCCCCGTCGACGACATAACGGACCTCACGATCGCGGGCGGCGTCCCCACGAGAGAGATTATGGCGAAATTCGGCAAAACGGTCGTCCTGACATTGGCGCCCGAGGTCGTCAAGATCGGCGCGCTTGCCTTTGAAGATTGCGCGTCTCTTGCCGAGATCGACTATCAAGGCGACTTCGAAAGCTGGCTCGCGATAGATTTCGAGGAAGGCGTCACTCCCGAAAAGATCAAAAACAATCTCTACATATCAAACAAACGCGCGGTATTCCCCACAGTGATAACGCTGTCCGAAAACGCGCAAAAGATAGGAAACTATGCCTTCTTCGGCGTCACCGATCTGACTGAGGTCCACTTCCCCGGCACGCTGACGAGCGTCGGCGACTATGCCTTCTGCGGATGCACTTCCCTGTCCGTCATAGAATTTGCCCCTCTTCCTCAGCCCGAGACTCCTCCCCAACAGAACGACGACGAGCAGGGCGAAGGCTCTCAGACGGAAACGAGCCAACCCAAGGCGGCGGCAGTATGCGCCATCGGGCAATACGCCTTCGAGGGTTGCGCGGCGATCGAGACGCTGAAATTCAGCGACGCGGTGGCTTC
>CANQZE010000004.1 GCA_947628255.1 uncultured Clostridia bacterium
GACGATGTTGCCCTTTCTCTTGCTCATCTTGTTGCCGTCCGGCCCGAGGATCGTCCCTTGATGCACGAGCGAGAGGAAAGGTTCGTCAAAATTCAGATATCCGAGATCTCTTAGGACCTTCGTGAAGAAACGCGCGTACAAAAGATGCATACAGGCGTGTTCCGCTCCGCCGATATACTTGTCCACGGGCAACATCTTGTTGATCCACTCGCTGTCGAACGGAGCGGAGGCGTTTTTGTTGTCGGGATAGCGCAGATAATACCAGCTCGAGCAGACGAAAGTGTCAAGCGTATCCGCGTCTCTGAGCGCGGGTCTGCCGCAAACGGGACACACGGTGTGCATAAACTCCTCGCTCTTTTTGAGAGGAGATTCGCCGTCGGGCGTAAAATTGACGTTTTTGGGCAGCAACACGGGCAGGTCCTTCTCGGGGACGGGCACCGCGCCGCAATGTTCGCAGTGTATGACGGGGATGGGCGCGCCCCAATATCTCTGACGGCTCACCAGCCAATCGCGCAGGCGGTAGTTTGTCTTGAGACAGCCCTTGCCCTCGCGCTCGAGCTTTTTGAGTATGGCGATCTTGGCGTCCTCGGACTTGAGTCCGTCAAACTCGCCGCTGTTCACAAGCGTGCCGTACTGAGTAAAGGGAAGCGCGTCGTCCTGTCCTTCTTCGCCTTTGATGACTCTCTCGACGGGCAATCCGAGCTTCTTTGCGAAAACATAGTCGCGCTCGTCGTGCGCCGCGACGCCCATAACCGCGCCCGTGCCGTAGCTTGCGATGACATAATCCGCGACGAGGATGGGGACTTCCCTGCCGTTTACGGGATTGATCGCGTACGCGCCCGTAGGAACGCCGGTCTTTTCCCGCGTGGAACTCAATCTGTCGATCTCCGTCGCCGCCGCCGCTTTTGCCTTGTACGCTTCGACTTCCGCCTTATGCTCGGGAGTCGTGAGTTTGTCAACAAGAGGGCTTTCGGGAGCAAGCACGACGTAGGTCACGCCAAACACGGTGTCCGCGCGCGTCGTGAACACGCGGATCTTCTCCTCGCTGTCCTTGACATCAAAGACGATCTCTCCGCCATAGCTGCGCCCTATCCAATTTTTCTGCATCAGCTTTGTTTTTTCGGGCCAATCCAGCTTGTCCAATCCGTCGAGAAGCTCGTCCGCATAGGCGGTTATCTTGAAAAACCACTGCGTGAGGTTTTTGTGCGTGACCTGAGATCCGCACCTCTCGCATACGCCGCCCTGCGCCTGCTCGTTGGCAAGCACCGTATTGCAGGAGGGACACCAATTGACGGGCGCCTCCTTTTGATAGGCAAGCCCGTGTTTGAAGAGTTGCAAAAACATCCACTGCGTCCACTTGTAATACTCGGGGAGGCAGGTTTTGATCTCATAATCCCAATCGTATGTCGCGCCTATGCGCTTGAGTTGCCCTTCCATCGTGGCGATGTTTTTGAGAGTGCTGTCCTCGGGATGTATGCCCGTCTTGATGGCGTAATTTTCGGCGGGAAGCCCAAAAGCGTCAAAACCCATCGGCTGAAAAACTTCATATCCCTGCATACGCTTGAAGCGCGCGAAAGTGTCCGCGGGTCCGTAGTTGTACCAATGCCCCGCGTGAAGGCGCGCGCCGGAGGGATAGGAGAACATCTCGAGACAGTAATACTTTTTGTTCACTCTCTCGCGGTCGAATTTGTAGAGCCCCGTCTCTTCCCACTTTTTTTGCCACTTTTCTTCGATGCGTTTGAAATCCATAAGCGTCCACCGATATTGTCTTTGTTATAATAGATTTGTTATAATAGACAAGTTTAATACAAAAGTTTGTGGCAAGTCAAGAAAAACCTGCTTGTACATATCCATTTTTGCTGTTATAATATCCGCGAGAGGCAAAACGAGCGCGTTTCCCTCTCGGAGGAGCTATGAAAAAACGCATTTTTATCATTCTTGCCGTCGTCCTTCTTCTTTCGACGCTGACAATAGGGCTGTTCGGGTGCGGCCCCGAAAAGGCAAGCGACAAAATCGAGCGCGGAGGCATATTGCGCGCGGACGGGAAAAATTTTGTGAACTCAAATGGCGATCTCGTCTCGCTGGCGGGGACGAATCTCGGCGGTTGGCTGGTGCAGGAAAGCTATCTTGTCCCCACCGACGTCAAAGAGGAATTCGGCCAGATCGATATGCTGCTCGAACTTGCGAACCGCCCCGACTTCGGCAAGGAAAAAGCGTATCAACTTGTGGACGTCTATGAGGACAATTGGGTGACGGAAGCGGATTTCAAATTTATCGCCGATCTCGGAATGACCTGCGTGCGCCTGCCCTTCTCATATCTGAACTTATACGATCCCATCTCCTTTGACGAGGCGACGGGGAAATATGTGCGTACGCCCTACTCGGAGCTGGCTCTCAGACAAAACGCCTTCGAGAGGCTGGATTGGGCGATCGCAATGGGCAAAAAATACGGACTGTACGTCATTTTGGATATGCACGGCGCGGTCGGCTCCCAAAACGGCAACGATCACTCCGGAGACATCTCCCTCCACAACGAGGGCGGCTGTCTGTGGGAGCAGAGCGAGCGCGGCGAGATCTGCCGCGAAAAGACGAAAGAGTTGTGGGTGGAGATCGCAAAACGCTATAAAAGCGAACCCGCCGTCGCTTTTTACGACTTGCTCAACGAACCCGGCGTCAAGGACCAAAACGGCAACCAAAAGACGACAAAACAAGTCTGGGACTATTTCGACGAGTTGTTGAAGGCGATCCGCGCGGTGGATCCCGATCACGTCATTTGTATGGAATCCTGCTGGGAAGCGGGCGATCTGCCCGCCGCCGACGAGTACGGGTGGACAAACGTCGCCTATCAATATCACCACTACAATTGGACGGATTCCCGCGTTTTGAACAAAACCTATTACGGCCTCAAACAACTCGGTCTCGACTCGCTCGACGTGCCTGTGTTCATAGGCGAATTCAACGTTTGGGGAGACGCGGGCAGAACTTCAACAAGCACGCAGACGGACGAGGACGCGTGGAAATACGTGATACAACTGTATTGCTCCGAAGGTTGGCATTTCACGACGTGGAACTTCAAGTGCGCCTCAACAAATTCAAGTTGGGGGCTTCTCAACCTCAAGGAAGATATCCGTCAAGCCAACTTCAAAACGGATTCGTTCAAGCAGATCGCCGAAGCGTGGCGCGCGGGCAACTCCTCCAATTATAAGGAGAACGAATGGCTCGTCGCGTGCGTCAAACCCTATCTCACCTTCAACGAGGAGTGAGCCTAAAATCCCCTCTTTGCCCAATCATATGGGCGACATTCGCTTGTGATATGCGAATTTTTGTGATAAACTGACTCTATAGGAGTACGCTATGTTCGTAACATTCGAAGGATCGGAAGGCGTGGGCAAATCCACGCAACTCCGCCTGCTCAAAGAATATCTCGAAAAGACGGGCCAAAGCGCCGTCTATATCCGCGAGCCGGGTAGCACCGACATCTCGGAACAGATCAGAGGCGTCATTCTTGACAAATCCAACCGCGCGATGACCTATCAGACGGAAGCTCTGCTCTACGCCGCGAGCCGCGCGCAACTCGTGCGCGAAGTGATAAAGCCCGCGCTCGCAAGAGGGGAGCTGATCATCTGCGACAGATATCTCGACAGTTCCGTCGCCTATCAGGGATACGGGCGCGAACTCGGCGCGGATTTTGTGAAGGGGATCAACGCGTACGCCATCGACGGATGTATGCCCGACGTGACCGTATTTCTCGATCTCCCGCCCAAAAGCAATTGGAGAGGAGACAGGCACGCCGATCGTATCGAGGAACAACCCGACGACTTTTTCGAGCGCGTCTACAAGGGCTATCTTGCGGAAATCGCACTTTCACCGTCGCGTTTTGTGCGCATAAAACCCGATTTTGACAAAAATGTCACTTCAAGGCGCATCATCGAAGCGCTGAAAGAAAGAGGAGCGATCAAGTGAGCGAACTGCAATTCGAAAAGAGCTTGAGAGGATCGCGCGCATATGAAATTATGCTCGCGGACATCCGCAAAGGTCTTGGCCACGCCTACCGCATCGTGAGCGCGGACGACGATCTTGCGGACAGCTTTTTTTCGCTTGTCGCCGCCACCGTGTTCTGCCAAAGCGGGGACGCGTGCCTGAATTGCGCGGAGTGTCGCAAGGTCCTTCATCTGAGCCATCCCGACGTCATCCACGTCAACCGCGAGCGCGACGCCATCAAGCGCGAGACGATCGTCGACCTCATAGACTCCGTGGAGATCCGCGGGATGAGCGGCAAAAAACTGTATATCATCCATCGCGCCGATCTTATGAACCTGACGGCGCAAAACAAATTGCTCAAAACTCTCGAGGAGCCGCCCGAAGGCGTCACTTTCTTGCTCGGCACGGCAAACGAGATGAGCTTGCTCGAGACTGTGCGGTCGAGGACGCGCGCAGTGTATCTCGACAGCTTTGACGAGAGATCCATCTATGACGAGCTTATCGCCCTCGGCAAGGACGAGCGCCAAGCCGCCGTCGCCGCCGCCTGCTCGGACGGAATGCCCGGCAAGGCGTTGCTCATCGCGGATTCGGCTCAATACGTCGGCTATTTTGACGCCGCCACCGCCCTGCTCGCCCGTCTCAACAAAAGTTCGGACATAGTGGAGCTTTCTCCCGCGGTGCAGGCGGTCGATGACTTTGACGAGTTTTTGAACGTCCTGTCCATAATAATCAGAGATATGATGGTGTACAAGCACGACCCCTCTCTAGCGCCGTCTGGCGAACTTGCGGGCGACATCGCGTCGCTCGGCGCAAAATACAGCGACCGCGCGCTTGCAGAGATCGTGTTGCTCATCAATCTCGCGCGCAAAAAACGCAGCCTCAACGTCAATTTGCAGGCTACGGTAGACTCTCTTCTCTTTTCTATGTTGGAGGTAAAGCATAAATGGCAACAATAGTCGGTATCAAATTCAGAAGTTCCGCCAAGGTCTATTATTTTGACCCCGCGGGCATAGATTTTTCCGCGGACGACGGCGTCATCGTCGAGACTCCGCGCGGGTTGGAGTACGCCTACGTCGTGCTTTCAAACAGGGAAGTCGATGACGGCGAGATCGTCCAACCTCTCAAGCCCGTCGTGCGCAAGGCGACCCCCGAGGACAACGCTCAGATGCAAAAGAACCTTTCGGACAAGGAAGGCGCCCTCAAAATTATGCGCGAGAAAGTCGCCGAGATGAACATTCCTATGAAACTTGTGGACGCGGAGTACACTTTTGACCGCTCCAAGCTCATCTTCTATTTCACCGCGGACGGCAGAGTGGATTTCCGCGAGCTTGTGCGCGTGCTTGCGTCCATATTCAAGACTCGCATCGACCTGAGGCAAATATACGAGCGCGACGACATCAAGATGCGCGGAGCGCTCGCGCCCTGCGGCCGTCCCTGCTGTTGCACCACACACCTTCCCGATTTTGAAAAGGTGTCCATCAAAATGGCAAAAATACAAGGGCTGTCCCTCAATCCTCAAAAGATCAACGGCGTGTGCGGCAGGCTGATGTGTTGCCTCAAATACGAAAACGATTATTATTCTCAAACCTTCAAACTTATGCCGAAAGTCGGCAGCAAGGTCCACACTCCCGACGGCGAAGGCGTCGTGGAATCCAACGATCTGCTCAAACAGACCGCCCGCGTCAAAGTTATGCTTCGGGACGGCTCGTTTGACATCAAAACCTATTCCATCGACGATATGCACATCGGCGAGCGGCAGTCCACGGCGGAGATCGACGCGATGCCCGACGAGGAATAATTTTCAAACGATCAAAAATTACGGCGCGGCAAAATTGCCGCGCCGTTTGTCTTTTTTCGTACTCTTCATATTTCGCTATGTACTTCTTCCCTGCTCCAACATCGAAAACAGCCGTGCTTGCCGTATGTACCCAAAACGATTCCCGCAAGATTGCAACAGCCCACTTGCTCGAACCCCAGCTTCTCGTACATCCGCGCGTTTTTCAAGGACAGCGTCAAAATTTTTGCGTCTATCTGTTTGAGGCATTTGCTCGCGCCGCCCACGACGCAACAACCCGCGAGCGAACACATCGCATAGCAAAACCACGCCTCGTCCGAGGGCTTGTAGCAGGCGAGATACACAAGTTCGCCGCCGTGATACAGCCCGACCGCCCTGTGCGAGTAAAATCCGCCGAGATACAGCAGCGAGATGAACTCCCCAAACATATGATTGCGTTTGAGAAAATCCGCCGCCTCTCTCTTGTCGCAGACGTCCTTAAGCTCGCACTTCCTCGCGAATATCCTCTGTTCCGCCTCGTTTGAATCGTACGCTCTCTTGCCGCGCGCGATCCTAACGTCCACCGCAAATTGCCTCGCGATGAGAAACATCCAAAGCGGCAAAGTCGCCGCGACGCACAGCGCGAAAACGGGATACAAAAAATATGTCCATCTGTTGTGTTTTGTCCGCATTGCCCCTTTATGCCTTCGAATTGGCTATCTTAAGTATCATTTTGTCCATTTGCCGCATACATTCGTCCACATATCCGATGTTTTTGGCAAGCGTCTTTTGCACGATCTTTTCCCGAAGTTCTTTGTTGTCGAGAAGGTCGTCCAACTTTCTTGCAAGCTGTTCGCTGTCCTCGTTTTCAAAGAGGCAGGCGTCGTCGACGGCAAAGTCGTAGGTGGCGCTCAACGGGGAGTCGGACACCACGGTCGGCACGCCGCATTTCATCGCCTCGAGGCAAGCTATGCCCTCGAGTTCGATGCGCGCGGGATGGACGTATATGTCCGTGCAATTCAAAAGTTTTGCCATCTCCTCGCGGGTGAAAACCTTGAACACGGGCGGATTTGTCAACCCGCGGGAGATCTTTTTGTAGCGTTTTTCTCTCGCGCCCTGCCCCGCGAAAACCAGTTGTATCTCGCTCTCGTGCTTTGATTTGGAAACGGCTTTGATGAGGACCTCCTGCGCCTTTTCACGCGAATATCTGCCCGTGGAAGTTATGATATATTTCCCCTTCGCCGCTTCGGGGCGCTCGACGTCCGCCTTTGCGAAGATCTCGTTCGCGCCGTTTGAAATGACATAACCGGGCGTACTCTTGCCCACGCACAGCTCGAAGTGATAGCGGATGAAAGAGGTCGGATAGTGTATGCCGTCCACCTTGCTGTACAGCTTGTTGTAGAAATGCCTGTAGATGTGCGCGTTGAGCGCCCTGCACTTGTAACCGCCGAGATACGCCGTGATGTTTTCCGCCATAACGTGAAATCCCGCCGAGATGGGAATGCCGTGCCGTTTGGCGTAATCCGCCGCATAGATCGCAAGTTTGAAAGGCGTTATGCAATGGATGTAGTCCACGCCTTCGAGCGCCTTGGCGAGCGTCGCGCGCGAACACTTGCTGAGAGTCACGCCGACTTTTTTGACATATCTGTCTATCGCCGCGCCGAGATGAAGCTCCGGCAACACAAAATAATCGCTGTCGCCTATCTTGCGCTGATCGGGACAGATGACAAACGCTTCGTGCCCCTGCTTTTTGAGGTGTTTCAACAGATTGTAAGTGACGACAAACGTGCCGTTGCTGCCGCCGCCGAGCAAATCATTGATGATCGCGATCTTCATTTAGATCTCTTCCTCCTCTGTTTGATCTCGGACGCCCGCGCCGTTCTGGGGCGCGTCGCCGCACGCCGAGAGGACGCCTCCCGCCTCTTCGACATTCAAAGTCGCTTTTTCTTCCCGCGTCGCAAGCGCCGCGTGTCTCGCCTTGAATTTGTACACGACGGACAACCTGTAGCGATTGTAGCGCTGTATCATACACGGCAAAATGTTGATGAAAAAGTTGACCGCAAGCATAGGCGCGACAAAATACCAATCCGAAATCGGGTAAAGCGCCAAAAAACAAAACGCCAACAACGCGCCGCTCAGATGCAGAGCCTCGCCCTGACACGTCTCGCGCAAAAATCGCTCAAGATATTCAAGCTCCGTCGATTTCAAGTTCTTTTTTGAAAATCCCGCCGACGCGCCCAGATCGGGGACAGCCTTGTCCTTCCACTTTTTTATGCCGAGTTTTTCATAAAATTTTACTTCTTTTTTACTTACGAGAAGAGGCTTTTTGTCATAACGCCATACGTTTTGAGGCATAAGCCTTATCAAAATATCCAAGACGCCAAGCAACAGTCCGCAAAACACCGCCAAAAACAGCGGCGCGCATATCGCGTATGCCAATGAGACGGATCCCACAACAAAATGCACCGTCAGCGTCGCGCCTTCGGCGAGCAAAATCGCAGTTCCGATCACTATCGCATACACCATAACTCGCTACGTTTGATCAATTTGCCTGCGCTTTCTTGCCTATCATCCCAAAAACGGACAACAAAAACGCCGTGAACAGCCCCACAAAGGCGGCGCCGCCCACGATCAACGCCAAAACGCCGAAAACGATCTCAACAAACAACATACGCACCTCTTTTGCGGCAAATTCGCCTTGGCTCGCGCCGCAGATCTACGCGCGGGAGCGCGTCTGCCGCTCGGCGCAAACAGACAAAAAATCGCATACAAATCGCCCTTTTGCCGCGCTTCACCGCCGTAAACGCTCTCCCATTTGACATTTTTCGCTAACATTCTAACTTGTTTGCGTTAATTTGTCAATGTTTTTGCGTTATGTAAATAACGAAATTGCGTTATACAATAAAATTGTCGAGGCGCTTATGAATATTATTGACAGAATAAACGAATTAAGACTGAGCAGAGGTTGGTCAGTAAACAACCTCGCTATGGAAGCGGGAATCACGCAATCCACGCTGAATTCCGTGATGTCGCGCGGCACCGCTCCCAAAATAGACACTCTGCAGAGCGTCTGCAACGCGTTTGGCATTTCTCTGGCTCAATTTTTCCTCGAAGATGAAAATATGGAATTGCTCAACGACAGCGAGCGATTGCTGGTCAACTCTTTCCGCAAACTTCCCAAAGACAAACAGACAGCGCTTTTGGACCTTTTGGCTTGATTTTTTCCTGTAATACAAAATGTTTTCGCGGCGACTTAGATGACCGCTTTGAACAAAAAAACCGCGATATTTGGAAGAGAAAAGAAAAAAACCTCCCGCCGCGCGAGCGTACGGGTATGTGTGCTCACGCTCGCGGGAGGATTTTGACGATGTTATTCGCTCGTACGCGCGCTTGTGTAGAACACTTTGCCCTCGTACGGCTTTGTCACTGCCGCAAAAGACGCGTTGTCATACACGGAGAGGATCTCCTGCGCTCCGTCCGGAATGTATTTGGCAAATTTCTTGCAGGGGACGGCTTTGTCGCTGATGTTGAGAATGACGGTGAGCTTGGAGCCGTCGTCGGCGATCTTGTCATAGACGAAGAGTTGCGGATGCTTTTTGAGATGTATCTCAAATTTGCCGTACACGGCGGCGTCCTTGTACTGCTTGCGTAGCGCGATTATCTTGCGATAGAAATTGAGCAAGCTGTTCTCGTCCTTCTCTGCCGCCTCGACGTTGACCTCGGTGTAGTTGGGGTTGACGGCGTACCAAGGCTCCGCCTCGCTGAAGCCTGCGTTTTTCTCGGCGGACCACTGCACGGGCGTTCTGGCGCAATCGCGAGCCGCGGTGTGCGCGACTTTGAGAATGTGTTTTTGACTGAATCCGAACTTGCGCATAAGATCGCGCACGCAGAATGTGGACACGTCTTTGAATTGCGCCCACGGGTCAGTGCCTTCGGGATACTTGTCGAAATAGGGGCAAGTCATACCGATCTCCTGCCCTTGGTAGATGAACTGCGTTCCGCTGAGGAAGGAATACATAATCGCAAGCGCTTTGCCGCTCTCAACGCGGAATTTCTCGCTGCCGTAGCGGGAGATGACGCGGGGTTGGTCGTGATTTTCAAGATAGTTGGCGTTCCAGCCCTTTTGATACAGCGTAGTCTGCCAATTGTCGTACACTTTTTTGAGCTTTTTGAGGGAGAACGGCGTTTTGATCCAACCTATCAAAATACAATCCGCTTCCATATGTTGAAAACCTATGCACATATCAAGCTCTCTCTCGTCCCCGACGACGTAGCCGAGCGCCTTTTGCGGAGTGAGCATAGGCGCCTCGCCCACTTGGAAAGCGTCGTAATCCTTGAGAACTTGGCGATAATCGCTCAAATATTCGTGGATGTGCGGTCCGTGATTGTAGTGTTCCATACCACGCGAAGCGGGCATAAGCGGGAAGCCGTTGGGAAGCCCGTCCGCCTTGCTGATCTCGGTGATGACGTCCTCTCTGAAGCCGTCCACGCCCATATCCAACCAAAAACGCATAACTTTTTTGATGTATTCGCGCACGACGGGATTGTCGTGATTGAGGTCGGGTTGCTCCTTCGCATACAGGTGCAGGTAGTATTGCCCTCTTTCGGGAACGTACTCCCACGCCGAACCGGGGAATGTGGACATCCAATTGTTGGGAGCCTTTTTGCCGTTTTTGCCCTTGCCGTCACGCCAAATATAAAAATCCGTGAACGGCTCTATGCGCTGAACGCTCTTTTTGAACCACTCGTGCTGATCCGACGTGTGATTGATGACAAGGTCCATAATCACTTTCAGCCCGCGCTCGTGCGCCGCCGCGAGAACTTCTTTGAACTCGTCCAGCGTGCCGTATTCGGGATTGATATCGCAATAATCCGCTATATCATAACCGTAATCCGCTTGCGGCGACACGTAAAGCGGCGAAAACCAAATTGCGTCCACGCCCAAACTTTTGATGTAATCCAGCTTGCTCATCACACCCTTGAGATCGCCGATCCCGTCGCCGTTGCCGTCCTTGAACGAGCGAGGCCAGATCTGATACATCGACATTTCCTTGAACCACTTTCTCTCTTCCATAATTTTCTCCAAAAGCCCCATCGGGCGTATTTATATAAATATAATAACGCTTATCTAAATATATTTCAAGAGTCTGCTTGCATTTTGCTCCGCGCTTAGCGCCATTGCGAATGCAAAAGCGATCGCTCTTAACAAACGGCGTGTATATTTGCTGTCATTCTGAGCGTAGTCGAAGAATGACAAGAAAAATAAAGGCTTGGACAATCCCCTCGGTCTGCCGATAATAGGCGGACATCTCCCCTTATAATCACCCCACAAAATTTGACAAGCTCATTTTGCGGGGACCCCGTGGGCGCCGCGATAGGTTTGTAAAACCGCGATATTTGTTCAAAGACAAGGAAAAGCGCGGTTGTAAACCGCTCAATTTGGATGAAGAGCGCTCAGTTACCCCACAAAATCACTACGTAATTTTGCGGGGACCCCGTATAGCTTAGACTAGCTAGATTTATGTAAAACCGCGATATTTGGATGCTAGGCGCGAAAGAGGCGCCCCGCCGAACCGCCCAATGTACACAGAAGTACATGACGGCGAGGCGGGACGCCTCTGACAAAGCATAGCGCCAAATGGTGGGTATCCATAGGCACCTGTGCTTTTACACGCCGACCAACACGGACAAAGCATAGCGCCAATAGCGCGGTTTTAATCGTAGGAGGTTTCCTTCTCAATCACCGCCCCGGTCGCGGCGTCCACTTCCGCCTCATATTTGAGGTTGCCGATGAAAAACTCGACTTCATAGACCAATCTGAAATCGTCGCGCTCGAGCTTTATCTTGCGCAGGCTGATCTCTTTTTCTCTGCCGATGAGTTGGAACTCCTTGATGGCAAAATCGAGCGCCTGCTCCTCGGAGATGATGTCAGTGCCGCCGCTGACGAACTCGTTGTTTTTGGCAACGGCGCCCGTGGTCGCGTCCACATAATAGTCGTACTCTCTGCCGTCGACGACGACCTCTATTTCATAGACAAATTTGCCGTTTTCGTACTCGAATTCCACTTTATCGACAAACACGTTTGCCTGCGCGCCGAGATATTCCTTGAGTGCGGCGACGGCCTGTTCTTTTGTGAGCGTCGTTGTGCCTGTCGAGGGAGGAGCGACGTGATTTTCATCTCGATCTATATCTTGCTCGAGAACCGCTCCCGTGGTTGCGTCGATCTCCGCTTCGTATTCGATGTTTCCGACATACAGTTTGACGATGTAGCGAAGGACGCCGTCCTCAAACTCCAGCTTGACAATCTGCCTGTCCACGGCGTCTGACGCGAGTTGGAAGATCTGCAACGCCTTGCTCACGGCTTCCTCTTCGGAGATGACCGCCTCCGAGGGTGCGGCGGCGTTCAGTATTTCGCCCGAGAGTGCGTCCACTTTGTATTCGCGCTTGACTCCGTTCACTCTCGCCTCGATCTCATAAAAATATTTGCTTCCTTCCTTGTCTATCTCGACTTCGAGGATGTAGATGTCCTCTCCCGCGACCTTCTTCACCGCGGCGATCGCCTCTTCTCGGGTGATGAACTGCCTGTTCTCGGGCAGAGGCGCGCTCTGTTGCGACTTGACGCTGTCGATTTCGACGTCGAGGATGGCGCCGTCCTCTGCGGAGATCTCAAACTCGTATTCCGCGCCTTTTGCGAGCAGTTCCACTTCGTACACAAATTGCCCGTCCTCTCTGTCGAGCTTGACTTTGCGGAAGGTATATTCCGTCCTCGTCTCGCCGTCCTTGAACACGAACGCAAGCGCGATCTCTTTTGCGCTTTCCGCTGTTATATCCTCAAAAAACGCGGGCGCGTCCGCCTCGAGGGCGCTCTTGGAAAACTTGACGATGTCGCCGCTGACCGCGTCTACGCTGACGTCGTAACGATAGGAGCGGAAATCGAAGCTCGCTTTGAATATTTTTCTGCCGTCCTCAAACTCGCTTCTCACAACTTTGGTCGAGATGTCGCCCGCCGTCGCTCCCGCCGCCTTGAGCGCCAATGAAAGCGCCGTCTGCTCGTCGATGTAAGACCCCGTGGGCAGATCTGTCTCAAACTCGATCTCGCTGTCAAGAAGCGTGAAGTCCGCCGCGTCGAAAATATACTCGTATTTCGCGCCGATCTCCTCGATCTCAACTTTATAAACGTCCTTGCCCATATACTTTTCGCGGTCGAAATCGAATCCCGTCACGCTCTGCGGCGCGAGTCCCGAAAGCTCGAGCGCCTTTGCATACGCCGTCTCGAGCGGAGAAAGCTCTTCCGCCGTCGTCGCGCTATGCGCTTTGTCCAGAAGGTCCGTCGACTTTTCCACCTCGAAGTCCTTGCCGACGACATATTCCACGGCGGAATCCTCCGCTATCACCGTGACGACATATTTGTCGCTTGTCCTCTTTGCGGTCTGCGTGACGACGTTTCCGTCGGGTACAACCGCATTGAACGCCTTCACGACGTCCGTATTTCCTGAAATTGTCGAGGGATGATCTACGTTCGGATCGCACGCCGCGAGAACGCAGCACGCAAAAACAAGAACAACCGTCGAAAACAGGATCGCCATATGTTTTGTTCTTCTCATTTTTTCACCTCTTTTTGTCGGGGGTCGCCCTTTTTGCATAATACACGCAAAGGCGCGGCTTTCGGTTACACTTCCCGACAATATTTTGTTCCCGCGGATCGCGCTCTAAAAAGCCTTTCCGCGCGGGAAATATGTACGATATCATATGTCCTAACACTATTATACCTCTTTGCGCGCGAAACAGCGAAATTTTTTTATCCGTTTTTGAGCGTCCCCTCTGAAACTTGCGGCGCAAATGAGCGCGTTTTGCCGAGCGAGCGCGGAGATATGGAGGTTTTCGACATTTTTCGACAAATATAGACACTCCGTCGCGACGTGAAAAACGCAAAACGGGTTGACAAGTCAACTTTGGCAGATATAAGCTATAAATGTATAAAAAAAGGAGAAATGTGCAAAATGAAAGAATTGTTGGCTGTTTTAAAAAACTTAGTTTCTCAAAACATTGAAAGCGTCAAAGAAATAACCGACTTGGATGGCCTTGAAAATATGTTTGTTTTCGAGATGGAAAACGGCAAAAAATATGCACTTTCCCTTTTGGAATTAGATTGACGTCTCGGTTTCTGTTTCGCGCTATCCGTTGTTTATCCGTCGCTTTTGACAATATTAAATTCCGTTTTTGCAAAAAATCGGAATTTTTGGCATAAGCGCCGGTTTCCCCGTTTTTGCTTTTGAAAACTCAAAAGCGGCAAGCCTGTGCTTGCCGCTTTTGTCGATTTTTTCGATCTTCACTCTTCGGATCCGCCCTCGGGTTGAGCGCCGCTTTCGGAAATTTCCTCGCCGCCTTCCTCGGGAGCCTCTTCTTGCTCCTCCTCGTGCGGAGTGAGCGCGATCGCCTTGACGGTCATCTTGTCGTCCTTGAGTTTCATCACGCGCACGCCCTGCGTGTTGCGCCCTATCTTGCTGATCTCTGCGCCGTTCACGCGGATGATGACGCCCGCGTCCGTAATCATCATCACGTCCGTATCCTGCGGAATGACCGCAAGCCCGACAAGCGCGCCCGTCCTCTCGTTGAACACGCCCGCGCGCACGCCCTTGCCCGCTCTGCCGTGCAGAGGATAGTCGGAGATGTCGCTGCGTTTGCCGAAGCCGTTCGCCGTGACGGTGAGGATATCGTCTCCCGCGTGGACCGCCGTGCAAGCGACGAGCGTTGCGCCGTTTTTGAGGTTCATCGCCTTGACGCCCATAGCCGTCCTGCCCATCGGGCGGATCGCTTTCTCGTGGAAGTGGATCGCGAATCCCTCGCTGCTGGCGATGAGGATCTCGCTGTCGCCGTTTGTGATCATAGCGTCAAGCAACTCGTCCTCTTCGTTGAATTTGATGGCGATCTTGCCGTTTTTCTTGATGGATTCGTACTCCTCGAGCGGCGTCTTTTTGATGAGGCCGCCGCGCGTCGCAAGCACAAGGAATTTGCCCGTCTTGTCCTCCGGCATACGGATGATCGTCTTGATCTTCTCGCCCTGCTCGAGTTGCAACAGATTGACCGCCGCCCTGCCGCGTGAGTTGCGCGTCGCCTCGGGGATCTCATAGCCCTTGAGCGTGAACACTTTGCCGAGCGTCGTGAAGAACATCAGCCTCTCGTGCGTGTTGGACGTGAATATGTTCTCAACAAAGTCCTCGTCCTTCGCCTTGTGTCCCGTGACGCCCATTCCGCCGCGGTGCTGCGCCCTGTATTCGCTCACGGGGATGCGCTTGATATATCCGCTGTGCGTCATCGAGATGACGACGTCCTCCTGCTCGATGAGGTCCTCTATGTCGATATCGCCGTAGTCATAAGTCAGCGTGGACATTCTCGGAGTGCCGTATTGCGCCTTGATCTCGTTGATCTCGCGGATGATGATCGCCTTGACTTCCTCGTCGCTTGAAAGCACGAGGTTGAAATATTCGATCTGTTGGGCGAGGTCGCCGAGTTCCTGCTCTATCTTTTCGACTTCGAGGCCGGTGAGGCGTTGCAGGCGCATATCGAGGATCGCCGCCGCCTGCCTGTCGCTCAAGCCGTACGCCGCCATCAAGTTGTTCATAGCGTCTTGACGGTCGCGGGATTTTTTGAGCAGTTCCACGATCGCGTCGATGTTTTCAAGCGCGATGTGCAAGCCGAGCAGGATATGTTGTCTCTCCTGCGCCTTTTCGAGATCGAAACGCGTCCTGCGCACGATGACGTCCTTTTGGTGTGCGACATAGCACTCGAGTATCTCCTTGAGGTTGAGCACGCGAGGCACGCCGTCCACAAGCGCGAGCATAATCATACTGAAGCTCGTCTGCATTGCCGTCTGCTTGTAGAGTTGATTGAGCAAAACTTGCGGATTGGCGTCCTTTTTGAGTTCGATGACGATGCGCATCCCGTGGCGGTCCGTCTCCTCGCGGAGATCGCTGATGCCCTCAAGGCGTTTGTCCTTGACTTGATCCGCGATGTTTTCGATGAGCTTCGCCTTGTTGACCTGATAGGGGATCTCCGTGACGACGATGCGGCTCTTGCCGTTTGCCATCTCTTCGATCTCCGCTCTCGCGCGCAGGATCGCGGCTCCGCGTCCCGTGCGATACGCCTGCTTTATGCCGCTCCTGCCCAAGATGAGCGCTCCCGTGGGGAAGTCGGGCGCGGGGATATATCCGATCAGCTCGTCGATCGTGATGTCGGGGTTGTTCAAAAGCGCCACAGTGGCGTCTATGACCTCGCCGAGGTTGTGCGGCGGGATAGACGTCGCCATACCCACCGCGATGCCGTCAGAGCCGTTTACGAGCAAATTCGGAAAACGGGACGGAAGCACCGTGGGCTGTTCGCGCGTGTCGTCGAAGTTGGGATAAAAATCGACGGTTTTCTTGTCGATATCGCGTATCATCTCGAGCGCGATCTTGCTCAGCCTCGACTCCGTATAACGATATGCCGCCGCGGGGTCGCCGTCCACGGAACCGAAGTTGCCGTGTCCGTCCACAAGCGGACAGCGGATGGAGAAGTCCTGCGCGAGTCTGACGAGCGCGTCGTACACGGATCTGTCGCCATGGGGATGGTACTTGCCCAGCACCTCTCCGACGACCATAGCGCACTTTCTGTACGGCTTGTCGGGGGTGAGACCAAGCTCGCTCATTGCGTAAAGTATGCGCCTATGCACGGGCTTCAGACCGTCGCGCACGTCGGGTATGGCGCGCGACACGTTGACCGCCATCGCGTACGCGATAAATGACTTTTTCAGCTCGCCGTTGATCTCCACATCCTTGACGGTGGAGTCGGCGATATGCTTGATATATTCGTTGTTTTTGTCGTCTCTGATGTTTGCCATGGTTCACCTCTTATACGTCGAGATCGGTGACGAGTTTAGCGTTTTGCTCAATAAACTCGCGCCTCAGCTCGGGCTGTTCGCCCATAAGTATGGAGAACAGTCTGTCCGCCTCGATAGCGTCTTCCATCGTGACTTTGAGCAGCGTGCGATTTTGCGGGTCCATAGTCGTCTCCCAAAGCTGTTCGGGATTCATCTCGCCGAGGCCTTTGTAGCGCTGCAACTCGCCGCTCTTGCGCCCGAACTCCTCATAATAGGCGTTCAGGCTGTCGTCGTCGTAGAAATATTGCTCCTGCTTGCCCTTGGTGATCTTGTAGAGCGGGGGGAGCGCGATGAACACGTGTCCGTTTTCGATGAGCGGCCGCATAAAGCGGAAAAGGAAAGTCAACATCAAAATGCGGATGTGACTGCCGTCCACATCGGCGTCCGTCATACAGATGATGCGGTTGTAGCGGAGTTTGCTCTCGTCATACTCGGCGTTTATGCCGCAACCGAACGCGGTGATCATCGCCTTGATCTCTTCGTTTTCAAGCACTCTGTGCAGAGGCGCCTTCTCGACGTTCAATATCTTGCCTCTGAGCGGCAAGATCGCTTGGAAACGACGATCCCTGCCCTGCTTTGCGCTGCCGCCTGCAGAGTCGCCCTCGACGATGTATATCTCGCAATTTTCGGGATTCTTGTCCGTGCAATCCGCAAGTTTGCCGGGGAGAGTGGTGCTTTCAAGCGCGCTCTTGCGCCTTGCGCTCTCTCTCGCGACCCTCGCCGCCTCGCGCGCACGTTGCGCGGTTATGGTTTTGAGGACAAGCTCTTTCGCCTCTCTGGGATGCTCCTCGAGATAGGTGCCGAAACCTTCCGTGACGCCCTTCGCGACGGCGCTGCGCATAGAGCTGTTGCCCAACTTGGTTTTGGTTTGACCCTCAAACTGAGGCTCCGCAAGTTTGACGGAAATGACCGCCGTCAAGCCTTCGCGCACGTCCTCGCCGCTCAGCTTCTCGCTGCCCTTCAAAATGCCCGCCTTGGCGCCGTAATCGTTGATGATCTTTGTGATCGCAGATCTGAAACCATCAAGGTGCGTGCCGCCTTCCTCGGTGTTGATGTTGTTTGCAAACGCGAGGATAGTGTCCGAATAGCTGTCGTTGTACTGCATTGCGACCTCGATCTCGCTGTCCACATACTTCTCGTCAAAATAGATGACTTCGGGGAATATGGTCTCCTTCGTTTTGTTCATCTCCTCGACAAAGGACACGATGCCGCCCTCATAGCAGAAGGTCTCCCTGCGCTCAGGCTCGCACCTGAGATCCGCGATGTCGATGATAAGCCCCTTGTTGAGATAGGCAAGCTCTCTCAAACGCGTCTTCATCGTGTCATAGTTGAAGTCGAGCGTCTCAAAAATCTCGCTGTCGGGATAGAATGTGATCGTCGTGCCTGTGTCGCTCGCCTCTCCGACGACCGCCAACGGCCGCTCCGCAACGCCTCTGTTGAAGCGAATGCGGAAGAGCTTGCCGCCCTGCCTCACCTCGGCAACAAGCCACTCGGAAAGCGCGTTCACGCAGGATACGCCCACGCCGTGCAAGCCGCCCGAGATCTTGTAGCCGCCACTGCCGAACTTGCCGCCCGCATGCAGCTTTGTCAGCACCACTTCCACCGCGGATTTGCCTTCCTTCTCGATGATGCCCGTCGGGATGCCCCTGCCGTTGTCCGTGACGCGCACGGCGCCGTCCTTCAAGATCTCCACCGTGATGTGCGTGCAGAAGCCCGCAAGCGCCTCGTCGATGGAGTTGTCGACGACCTCTGTCACAAGATGGTGCAACCCTCTCACGTCCGTAGAACCGATGTACATACCGGGGCGCTTTCTGACAGGATCGAGTCCTTCAAGCACCTGAATGTCGTCGGCATTATAACTGTGTTTAACTTCGTCGCTCATTTCTCCTCCATATAATATATCATAGAAAAATATAATACTATAATATACAATATATAAATTAAAACTATTATATCAAATCGCGCGCGCGAATGCAACTGTTTGAACCAAAAATGTGGACATCTCGCCGTTCGAAAGGAAATATTGCGCCTATGCGCGGAAAATATTCGCGGTCTAGTGAGATTTTGCGCGCAAAAACTGTGGATATCAGGTTTAATTTTGAACCTTTTTACAGATAATCGGCGCTTATTGGGTATTTCGGCAGGCATAAGCGCGTTTCGGATTCGTGGATAAGTGGACATTTTGTTTGACGTGAAACGCAAAATTTCGCGGTTTTCACGCCCAAAACCGAACAACGACGCGTTAACAACGCACTCAAAGCAACGTCATAAACCCCTCGCCGCAACCCGCGCCCGCAAAACAAAGTCCGCCTCGGTCGAGAAAACCGCCCTACAACGATCAATATCCGCACAACGGCAACGCTCGCCCGCGCGATCCGCCTTGGTATACCCGTATTAAGGACAAACAAAGCTCCATAAAGAAAATTTGAATAATATTACCAAGCATTCGCGGCAATCAACTACGCCAACTATACCCACGAATGCCGTCGCAAGCCTATTTATGGCAAAAAGAAGCGCCTCTACGCCAGAAGTAGCGCCTCTACGCCAGAAGTAGCGCCTCTCCGCATAAAAAACGATATACGACCTACATATCTACCCGTAAACAGGCGCAATGCAAGACCTAGGACTGTTTATTGTCACTTCTTGAGCAAATGTACCCATATAAACAGAGGCGCAATACAAGCGAAAATGCGGGTCTATATCATATATATCTCTCGACTGAGGTCCTTCTTTTGCCGCATTAAATTCTATAAAAATCAAAATCTGAAAAATATGTGAAACACGCAAGAAAATGTTGATTTTTTGAGAAACATATGATAGAATTTCAGCGGATGAAAAATTTGGGTGAAAGGCCTCTATAAAATTTGGGTCAAAGCCGCACATCGAGCATTCAGCCCCGCAAAAAGTCCACTGTTTAGTGGATTTATCTCGGTTCAGAGTTCCACGTGAAACTGACGGCCGATTCAAATTGTTTCACGTGAAACATAGATATACAGCCACATTTGAACATTTAATTTGCGAATTTGAAAATCTGCAACGCACAGCGTGTTTTGACCACACTAAGGACGCATCATAGCCGTACGCAAGCACTTCGAAACAGCGATGGGCCGCTGTCACAGGTATAAACCGCAGGCCATCGCGATCCCCGATTAGTCTCGGTGGGTCTATGGGACAAAAAGGCAGCTACCTCTCATATCACCCGTTAGGAGCGCCATTCACCGTTATATCAAGGCAATGCCGCCTTAACCACCGTGTTCTATCAATGACACGCAACCCCAAAAGCCACACACCACAACCCACCCCGTCGCATCACAAGAAATCAATGGCCGAAAAAACATCGCGAATCAAAAACTGTCGCGATCGCGCAAGACAGGAGTGAAGGCGAGGAGCTGACGCATTGCGCCAAATATTATCGTCACATTGCTCAAGTTTCAATGTCACTCACGGCGTATGCGCCCATATGCAAGCAATTGCAAATAAAACGCAATACAAACCCGCACAAGCGTAACGACAATCGCCCCAATCAAACCTACAGCCCATAACATTCAAATTCCCGCGCACACGACAATCACAAGCTTTGTTTCACGTGAAACTTCAAAATTTTTCTATAATAAATTTATAACCGCTCATCTGACAATCTCCAGAAAAATCTGATAAGAATTTTGTTAGATCGTTTTTCAAAGTTCTACCGTCGAATCATAAATTTTGAAAATTCTATTGTTGATGTTACACGTGGAACATTTGTTCTTATAGAAAATTTTATCCAAAAAAATCAATTGTCCGCCTATTTTTTTTGTTATTCTCAATCTATTCACACAGCTGTTCCCGAAATCTCTTTATCTGCAAATATAATTACAAAGATGACACAATGGCTTTTGCTTTTTCAAATTCTTTCTTCTTTCGCAGAATCTAATTCTAAAAAATTAACTCGGGATTTATTTCCCGAGCCGCTTGAATACATTTATATTATTGCCTTCTTCTTGTTATGATCCGCTTTGCGATCTACCGATCCATTCTGTAGTGCTTTATTGCAACCCACTACTTGCCGCCTTTTGTGCGACTCCGCGTCGCCTCTCGCATATTTTCTCCGCGCGGACTCTCCGTTTTTCTCAGCATAGCTTCTTCCGCTTACTTTTTCAGCTTTATACGCTTGTTTTTTCGCATAACCGCTCCCGTACCCTTCAAATCACTATTACAGTTTCCGCACGTTTTCTCCACATCGTTTTTCAATTTTCTCCGCGTTTTGAAATTCTCTTCTTCGAATCCTATTATAAATTGGTTAAATTGTTAATTTGTTTTCGTCCCTCTCTTTTCCTATCCGACATTGCCACCTCCCCTCCTCTTCATCCGACAGGGCAGGGCAACCTCTCGCTCAATTTACTAGCCATATTCATCGAACGCTCTTTTCAGATCTTGAGCAGAGGGAGAGGGGCGGCCTCGCCTGTGATCGCGGCGATGATGTCGGGCAACATCTCCTCGTATTTTGTCATCGCGCGCGCTACGACCTCGGGGAAGCTAACTGGAGAGCTTTCGTCCGCGCTGTCCGAGACGACTTTGACGCTGAGCAGGGGGATGTGATTGCGTTCGCACACAAGCGCGAGGGCGGCAAGTTCCATCTCGCAGATGTCGCAGCCGAACTCCTCTCTCAGGCGTTTTTTCATCCCAGCGTTTGCGACAAAAACGTCTCCGCTTGCGACGGTGACTTGCTTGAGCGACTTGCGCGTGGCGAGCAGGACTCTGTCGATGAGCGAGCCGTCCAGATAGAAATATCTGTCGTCCTTGCCGTCGTACTGCCCGGGGACGGTGCCGTCTATCGCCGAGCTGTCAAATTGATAGTGGCAAACTCGTCTTGCAAGCAAAAGATCCCCCTGTTTGAGCGAGGGATCCAACGCTCCTACAAACCCGAAGTTGAGCGCTACGTCGATGTCAAAGAGGTCCTTCAACATCTGCATAGTCATTGCCGCGCGGATCTCGCCCACGCCGCCCGTCGCGAGATAGACGGTATGCGCGCCAAGCTGCGCTTTGCACACGCTCACGCCCGATATGGCGCTTTGCGCGACGATATTTCCAAGCCTGTTCAAAATGGGGAGGGTCTCCTCCGCCATAGCCGTAACAATGCCTATTCTCATATCCATTGCCTCCGCGGATATTTTAGCACAACGGCGCGCGATTCTCAACGTTTTTTTGAAAATCCGTTTGCGCCGCGAAACAAAAAAACAATTGATTTTGCCGCCGCAAAATGGTATGCTTATCATATGAACCAAGAAAATATGAAAATCCTATTGACGGGGCTGAAAAAGCTGGACGTCAAATTCGACATTGTCGAGCCGTGCGCCCTCATCGCATTTCACGATTACGTGCAGGCCGGCAACCGCGATATGAATCTGACCGCCATCACGGACGAGGAGGAGTTTGTCGTCAAACATCTCCTCGACAGCGCGAGCGCGATCCCGTACATCGGGCAAGGCGCGAAGGTGCTTGACATCGGCACGGGCGCGGGTTTTCCCGCGGTGCCTCTCGCCGTTTTGAGGAGCGACATCTCCGTGACGGCGCTGGACGCAACCGAAAAAAAGGTGGAGTTTGTCAAAAGCGCCATTGCCGCTTTGAGGCTTTCCAACATCGAGGCTGTGTGCGGCAGGGCGGAGGAGATGACCGAGCTTTTCGGCAAATTCGACGTCGTGACGGCGCGCGCTGTCGCGTCTCTCCCCGTGTTGCTCGAACTTGCGGCGCCTATGCTGAAGGTCGGCGGCGAATTCATCGCCTACAAGTCCGGCGAGAGCGAGCTTGACTCCGCAAAAAACGCGATGTCGGTTTTGAAAATGCAGCACGCCGCCACGCACGCGCTCGACATCGAAGGCAACTCGCGCGCGCTGATCGTGTTCAAAAAGACTGCCTCGACGCCCGCGGGATATCCTCGCCGCTACAGCGCCATCAAAAATTCCCCTCTGTGATCGGAGCTTGTCGGGAAGGCAAATCCACTTGGCGATTTTTTTGTGAAACAAATTGTGAAACATCGTTGAAAAATCGCGCGGTTTGTGTTACACTCGATTTATGGCAAAAATTATTTCTTTCTCAAACCAAAAGGGCGGCGTAGGCAAGACCACCACCTGCGTGGATCTTGCGGCGGCGCTTGCGGCAAGCGGCAAAAGAGTTTTGATCGTGGACTTCGACCCGCAGGGCAATGCGTCAAGCGCTCTCGGTATATTTGACAAAAAGACAAAAAACTCTGTCTACAACGTGCTTTGCGACGACGTTTCCGCGGAGCAAGCCGTGCGCGCGTCCGAGCTTGACGGGCTTTACATCATCCCCTCCTCGGACGATCTCGCGGGCGCGGAGTTGGAGCTGAGTCAGATCGTCATCGGCAGGGAGCGCGTTCTTGAGGAAAAGCTCGAGACTCTCAAGGACAAATTCGACTATGTTTTTATCGACTGTCCGCCCTCGCTCGGTCTGCTCACGGTCAACGCGCTGACGGCGTCAAACGGCGTGCTTATCCCCATACAGTGCGAGTTTTTCGCGCTCGAGGGGCTGAGCCAGATGATGAACACGATCAAATTGGTCAAAAAGCACCTCAACGCGACTTTGGACGTGACGGGCGTCGTCCTCACGATGTACGACGGGCGATCCAAGCTCTCTCGCGGCGTGCTTGAAGAGATATCGAAATATTTCGGGGACAAGGTTTTCGACGCGAAGATCCCTCGCAACATCCGCCTTGCGGAAGCGCCGAGCTATGGCAAACCGATCTTGCTTTACGACCGTCGGTGCGCGGGCGCGGCGGCGTACGACAAGCTCGCAAGCGAGTTCTTGGCGCGCGAAGAGAAACCCCTTGAGATCAAATGAAAATTTTGGAGGAATATATTATATGGCAAGCATAAAAGGCGGACTGGGCGCAAAAGGCTTGAACGCTCTGTTCAGCGACAATCAAACCAACGTCTCGGTGCCGACTCCCGACGATATCCCGACGCAGGAGATCGACATCACTTTGATAGACCGCAACCCCAATCAACCGCGCAAAACTTTCAATGAGGACAGCCTCAGAGAGATGGCAAATTCCATCGCGACCTACGGCGTGTTGCAACCTTTGCTTCTCGTCAAATCCGAGGGAGGCAGATATCTCATCATCGCGGGCGAGCGCCGCTTCCGCGCGAGCCTGCTCGCAGGACTGAAAAAAGTCCCCGCGATCGTCAGAGAACTCACTCCTCAGCAGATTCAGGAGATCTCGCTCATCGAGAACCTGCACCGAGAGGACCTCAACGCCATCGAGGCGGCGGAAGGAATGCGCGAATTGATGGAAAACCACGGTCTCACGCAGGAGGAAGTGGCTCAGCGCATAGGCAAATCCCGCCCGTACGTCACCAACACGTTGCGCCTGTTGCAACTTCCCAAAGAAGTCACCGATCTTGTCCGCTCGGGCGAACTCTCTCCGGGACACGCCCGCTCGCTCATCTCCATCGACGACAAGGCCGTGCTGATCGATATGGCAAAAAAGGCGGTCCAGCGCAAGATGTCCGTGCGCGAGTTGGAGCAGGAAGTGCGCCTCTATTTCACGCGCAAATCCAACGTCGGCGGCCCGCGCGACAAGATCCAGAGCCTCGAGATGCGCGAACTGCTCAACGATATGAAACGCGTGTTCGCGACAAAGGTCAAACTGCGCGGCAACGAATCCAAGGGAAGGATCACCATCGACTATTTCACCGCGGACGACCTCAACCGCATCTACGCGCTCGTCCAACAACTCAAACAATTCAAGGACTGAGACATTTCAAAGCCAAAAAATTTTCAAGCGTATTCAAAAAACCGCCGCTCTCAAACGTCTGCGACGGTTTTTGATTCGTATCCGTTTTTCCGATCTCTCAGTCCTTGGCGACGGTGCCGTCGCAAATCAAAAATTTGTCGGCGGGGACGGGCAAGTCATACTCGGTGCAGGTGAGAATGGTCTGAAAGCCCTGCGTCATCTTAAGCAACAAGTTTTGTCTTGTCTCGTCAAGCTCGCTCAGCACGTCGTCGAGGAGCAAGACGGGCGGCTCGCCAATGCCGTCTCTGAAAATGACCACCTCGCCCAACTTCATAGACAGGGCGACGGTGCGCTGTTGTCCTTGCGACGCAAACTTGCGGCTGTCCTTGCCGTCGAGTTCGATCTTGATGTCGTCGCGATGAGGCCCCACCGTGCAAAAGCCGAGTTCCTTGTCCTTCTCGCGCGCCGCCTTGATCGCCCGAAGCAAATATTGCTCGAGGTCGTCGCTCAATAGCGCCTCCTCGCTCATACCGTTTTCATAGGAGAGTTTCAGCTCCTCTTTTTGTCCGCTTATTATGTTGTGAAATTTTCCCGCTGCGGCGTTGAGCGTCGAGATGTATTGAAGCCTGCGCTTTATGATGAGCGCGCCCTCTTTTGCAAGCCCCATATCCCACACGTCGAGCATATCGTCTATGTTTGAGCTGTGACGATACTCTTTGAGCAGGTTATTTTTCTGTTTCAGGGTTTTACCGTAGCGTTGCAGGGAGATAAAATAGCTTTTTTGCTGTTGCGAGAGACCGACGTCCAAAAATCTGCGCCTTTCGGACGGGGCCTCTTTAACAAGTTTCATCTCGTCGGGAGAGAAGAAAACGACGCCCAATGTCCCAAGCAATTCGCCCGCTCTAAGGATGGGGACGCCGTCCACGACGACCTTCTTTTTCCCCTGCGAATCTATGTGCAAAATGATGGTGTGCGATCTGAATTTGCGCGCCACTGTCAGCTTGACGGTCGCGCTGTCCTCACCCAATTTGACAAGCTCTTTGTCCTTTGAAGTGCGAGGGCTTTTGAAAATGGAACAGAGATAGACGCTCTCAAGCAAATTTGTCTTTCCGCTCGCGTTTTTCCCGTGCAAAACGTTCAGCCCGTCCCCGAATTTTACGGTCGCAGACCTGTAGTTGCGGAAGTTGTTCAATTCAAGCGATTCTATCCTCATACACAACAAGTATATCTCAGCGGCGATTTTTTTTCAACATATTGTGTTTAGATTTCTTTTTTTGTTTTTCGCTTGCTATTTTTTTTGGTTTTGATATAATCAATGGTATGTTAGATCTCAACGCTTTTTGGGCGGACGCAAAAAATCAACTTTCTATTTCCATACAGGCAATAAGCTATGAGGTTTGGATAGAAAAACTCGAGCCGGTGTGCGTCGTTGGCGGCAAAACGCTGGTTCTTCTCACTATATCCGAAACGTCCAAACGCACGATCGACACTCGCTATCTCGACAAGATCCGCGAAGTGGTCTGCACCATCAACTCTTCCATCACCGACGTTGTCATCACCACTCCCGAAAAGAAGGACGAATTTCTCAAACATCAAAACGTTTTCCTCGAGGACGAAGGTTTTGTCGCGACCTCCGCGCAACCCTCTCCCAAAAAGAAAAATCCTTTTCTTGCAAAGTACACTTTCGACACTTTCATCGAGGGTAAATCCAACGCCTATGCGCTTGCCGCAAGCAAGACCGTCGCGGAAGAGCCGGGCGAAAAATACAATCCTCTTTTCATCTATTCGGGCGTTGGGCTTGGCAAAACTCACTTGTTGCACGCAATAGGCAACTATCTGTACAAAAACAAGCCTGAAAAGACGGTGCTTTATGTCAGCGCCGACACTCTCATCACGGAGTTTTTGTCCATTATGCACCCGAAGTCCCGCGAGGACGCGACGAATATCCGCGAAAAGTACAACAGCGCGGACGTGCTTATGGTGGACGACATCCAATCCCTCATCAACAAAGAGGCGACGCAAGAGCTGTTTTTCAACGTTTTCAACGATCTCTATCACAGGAGCAAACAGATCATTCTCACCTCCGATCGCTCGCCGAAAGATCTGACGACGCTTGAGGATAGGTTGCGCACGCGCTTCAGTTGGGGTCTGACGGTCGACATCCAGATCCCCGATATGGAGACGAGGGTCGCCATTTTGAAAAATAAGGCCGCGCAGGCAAAATTTGCCCTCAGCGACGAGGTTGCGGAGTTTATAGCGGAAAGCTCCACCACAAACATCCGCGAGATGGAGGGGCTTCTCAACAAGATAGTGTTTTTCAGCTCGCTCGCAAACAGAGTCATAGACACAAAAGAGCTTGCTTATGAGGCGCTCAGCGACTTCATTGAGGACAAAAAGGAGACCATCGACGCAAGCGACATTGTGGACGCGGTCTGCAAATATTTCAACCTTTCCACGGCGGAAATTATGTCCTCAAAGCGTACAAAAAACATTGTGGAGCCGAGGATGATCGCGATCTATCTCATCACGGAATTGCTTCCTATGCCGCTCGCTCAGATAGGCGAGATGTTCGGGGGAAAAGATCATACGACAATCATTCACGCTCGCGACAAGATAGGCGAGGAGATCCGCACGAATCCCCGCATCAAAATCGCCGTTGCGGACCTCAAAAATATGTTGCTCAACAGATGACGGTTTTTTGATCTTCAAATCAAAAAACTGCTCGGGATATAAAAATATCCCAATATTGCTTCAAAAACGATCTCGCAGAGGTCGTTATTTTTGAAAAGGCGCGGATATATTTTTTCGTCTTTTTGTTTTCATTTTGCCTCCAAGCGCAAATTTTTCTTTGTACTATGGCGCATACTGTGTTATTATATGTATATTCTTTGAGATACAGCGAGGTATTTATGAAAAAAATAAATATCACTCCTTTGATAATATTCATCATTGTCTCGGCGTTTATTCTTTTTTCGCTTGCGGGGACGCAAATTTCGGCTCTTTCAAGCGCGTTTGCTTGTTCTGATGAGGCTCATCTGTCGGAAGAACTTGAGATTTTAAGTTCCGTCATAGACGTCGACGCAAACAAAAATTACGAGTTGTTGCGCTCCGATGAGACTGCTTTCGGAAAAATTTTGAGATTTCAACAGATATATGACAACAAACCCGTCGAAGGCGCGCAGATCACGGTTTCCGTCGACAAAAATTCAAAGGTTTTGTCGTCAAGCGGAAAATATATCGATATCCCGAAATCCGCATCTTTCAAACTCTCCCCCGAGAGGGCAAGCGCCGTCGCTTTTGAAAAAACGGCGCTTAAAGTTTTGACTTGCGAAGAGATATATTTCTACAACGGCAACGAGGTTTTGCCCGCGTACAATCTGTTGCTTGAGGATATGTCTGATCTCTGCATTGACGCCTCGACGGGCGAGATAATATCCTGCGAGCCGTCCCGAGCTGTCGTTGTGCAAAACAAGGACGCCTTTGATAAACTCGTCAATATCGACGTGGAGTTTGACGGATCAAAATATCTGCTTCACGACGAAGGCAGACATATTTATATATTTGACTTCAAACAAAAGACAATCGATCGTGACAATGCCAATTTTCAACCGCAGATGCTCGACGATCTCTACACATCCGCGACAGGGACGGATTTTGATTCGATCGCCGTTTCCGTTATGGATACGCTTGAAAAAGCGTACGATTTTTATGCGGACTCAAACAACATCGGCGTCGCGAGATATGGCATCAACGGCAAAAACAACAACGGCGACGCGTCGGATGATTTCAATTTGTATGTGCTTTTGAATTACGATAAAAATTACAACGGCGCGGATTATAAAGCTCTTTATTCCAACAAAGAACTTATCGATTATTCCTATTTGTGCGTCGGCACCGGAACGCGCAAGGAGGGCGCGCTTTATCAACAAGGCAAGGCTGCGGACGTCATCGCTCACGAATATCAACACGGCGTCACGTCCTTTGTTGCGCAGCTCAATTATCAAGAAGAGACCGGCGCGTTGGACGAAGCGTTTTCGGATATTTTCGGCGCTCTCGTTGAAGGCAACGACCCCTCGGATCTGACTTCGGATTTCTGGAAAATAGGCGAAAACGGCGTGTATTCGACGTCAGATGGCGCCTGTATAAGATCTTTGATCGGCGGCACAAGCGGACAAGCCTACAATATGCGCGACAAAAATATTTATTACACTTGCAATCAACATAGATACGGTTATCACGACGCGTCCTGCGATAACGGCAGAGTTCACGCAAACAGCACCGTCATCTCGCGCGTTCAATATGTGTTGAGTTCTCTCGCACCCGAATTTTTCACGCGAGAGAGAATAGGCGTCCTTTGGTACACAACGCTCCAAAAACTCACTCCCACCGCGCGATTTTCTGATTTCACAAACCAATTCATCAACTCGGCTATAGAACTCGGCTACAGCGAAGATATCCAAAATTACGTCATAATGGCGCTCTCGGACGTTGGGTTGAGCGAAGGATACAACACAATAAGTTTTATAGATTACTCCACAGACGAAGTTATCTTAAAACAGCTCGTCCAACACAACCAATATCTCGTCTATGACAATATAAAAGACAAGATCGAATGCGACAGGGAAACTCCGTCCTGCTTGCTCAAATTCAACGCTTTGCTGAATGAGGATGGCTCTTTTTTTGACGAATCTCAATTTGATTTTGTGGATAGCGACATAGATGTGTATGTACAGTACAAAAAATTCTACACTGTGGATTTCAAAGATAAAAACGGAGACGTTCTCTTTTCTTCTATGATCGAGGAAGGCGAGGGTGTAAAGCCTCCTTCATTTGAAGATATCGCGACGGAGCTTGACAACAAACAATATGTTTGCCTCGGATGGCAGACTGAGGGTATCGCGGAAGATAAGATCGTTGATTTTGAAAAATACAAAATCTATCGCAACACCGCTTTCACGCCTCTGTTGACTTTGAAAACCTACCGCGTCTCTTTCTATTTTGACGACGCTCTTTTGGCGTATGTTGACGCGGCTTACGGAACCAATGTTGATTTTCCCGACGTCAAGCGTGACGGCTATTCCGTCTCGGGTTGGTATTTCGACAAAAATTTAACTCAAGAGGCGACAGAAGTCGTCGTTTTGGGAGATACGGATATTTTTGTAAAGTGGATATCAGATGAAAAGTACGACCAAAAAGTCACAGCTATCATCATAGGCGCTTCTCTCGCCGCGCTCTTTATCATAGGCATACCTATCATAATCATAGTCACAAAAAAGCGAAGAAAAAACGCGTGACGTCTGCAATCGCGGAGTAAAAAAACTTTGTCTGTCGTTGCGGATGTTTGCTAATAATAACAAATATATTTGATAGGTTTTGGATGGCATTAAAACACACGATCAAGTTGTTTTTGCTCCGTCAAAACAAAAAAATCATAACAAAAAAACCTTATAAAAAAATGTTGAGATATTTTCTCAACACTTTTTTTATTTTCTTTTCTTTTTTCTCAACCTATGACGCGGAGAGGCAGGATAAGGTAGAGCCATTGATCCGACGAGCCTTTGATGATGCCGGGCGCCGTCGACGTCGTAAAGTTGAGAGTGATAAAAGGCTCTTCGATCGCGTGCATACAATCCGTGATATATTTCGCATTGAATCCGATCGTGAGGTCTTTCCCTTTGAGGCCGATCGAGAGTTTTTCATTGATCTCGCCATCCTCGCTGTGCGCGCTGAGTTGCAGATTTTCCTCTTTGATCTCCATTTTGACATACGATCTCTTGTCGAGTCTGTTGATGAGGGAAACGCGGTCTATCGAATTTTCAAACAATTTTTTGTCGACCGTGACTTCGGTTGTGAATGACACGGGAATGATCTTCTCATAGTTTATATACTCTTCGCCAATGAGGCGCGACACGAGTTTTGTATGGAAGAGATCCACCATAATATAGCTCTTGTCAACATAGATTGTGATTGCTTCCTCTCCGTCGTCGATGAGGCGGGAAAGCTCGTTCATACTCTTTGACGGCACGACGATCTTGTCGATCACGCCGTTGTTTTTGACAAGGGCGCGCGTGAGCGCCAAACGATATCCGTCGGACGCGACCGCTTCGATCTCGTTTTCCTTGATATTGAGGCAAACGCCGCGCAACGTCGGGCGCGCCTCGTCGATGGACACGTTGAAGATGACTTTGTTGATGATGGTCTTTAGGTCCTTTTTGAGGATGACAAAAGAATTTTCCGTGTTTACTTCCTTGAAAACGGGATATTCGTCACTCGGAAGAGTTTTGATTTGAAGTTCGCTGTCGAGATATTTGATGACGAGCTTATTGAGAGAAGTGCCGTCCAGCTCGACTTCTTCCTCTTCTATCTTTTTTGCATAATCCGCAAACAGCTTGCCGGGAACGACGATCTCGCCGTCGATCAAAACAGAAGCGTTGATTTTTTTCTCTATCGCAAGCTCGAGATCGGTTGCGAAAATAGTGAGCGTTTCGCCCTCCGCCGTTATCTTAACGCCGTCGAGAATAGGGTTTGTCCTCTTTGAAGGCAAAGCCTTCACAACCTTTGCGAGAGCGTCGCTCAATTCGTTTCCTTGACACACAACTTTCATATTCCACCCATAGATATCTATTATTTTTTATCTTTAATAATGATAACATAAATAAGCGATGTTGACAAGTGGATTTTTATCCATAACAACAATACTTTGTTGAAGAAAATTAAAAACAATGCAATATATTGTGTTATCTGCAAAAAACGCTATGTGGATAAAAACGTATTGTTTTTCACACTCCGTCTACATTTTCAAAACTTATAAACATCAAATAGGAAGAGTGGAGAAGTTGAAGCAAAGAGAACTCAGATAAGCGACTATGACGCTGATGAAAAACATCAACAAAAACACGCAAACGTTTTGTTTTATGCGCTTATCTTTGAAAAGATATACAAAGGCGACTCCCGCGTTCATACAAAGGCCGCCTAGCGCCGCGCCGAAACCTATTCCTTCCAAAATATAAAGCTCGCTCAATATCACGGAAGAGACGCAATTTGGGATAGCGCCGACTATCACCGCAAACAGAGGCGCGACATATTTGTTTGCAGATAGGAAGGAAATTATTTTATCCTCGCCGATATAATAGATCAACACGCCGAAAACAATATTAATAACAAAAACATAAAGGAAAATTTCAAGCGAGTGAAGAAGAGGCTTTATCAAAAACCTGTTCAGTTTTTCCTTCTTCGTGGCTTTTTTGTCCGCCTCTTTTTTATATTCAAACAAAATACCTTCGTTTTTTTGTTCGAATCTGCAATGTTGAGGGGTACACTCCGCGTGAAGGTGAGGGCAGGAACTTTGCTTGCAAGATTCGCAATCGCAGGGAGATATCTCGCCGTGAGGACATCTGTCGACAAGTTTTGTACCCTCGTATTCCATAAGAGTGATTTGATATTCATCCTCGCAATGGTCCAGATGATGTTTGACGCTTTTCGCGCCTTTTTGATAGATAAGATCGATCAGATATCCTAAAATCAGCCCAAGAAGAAATTTTGACAACAGCAAAGGCAATACGTGCAGAGCTTTGTCCGGATAGCTCAAAAAGACGGGAAGAGCCTCGTCTGACGTCGCGAGATATATGCCTATCAATGTGCCGAGAGTAAGATGTTTTTTGTGGTACAGATCGGTCGCCACAACGGAAAATCCGCACTGCGGCAACATAGCGACGCTCACGCCGATAAGCGTCGCAAACTTTCCGTTCAAGCGGATCTTGTCCGAGAGAAGAGGCTCGAGAAAAGAAATGAGATAGGTGAAAACAGCCACCACCAAAAGCAGCTTGAGACTGTCTATAAACGCGTCCAGAAAAACCTCTCCCATAACGCGCATATTATGAAACAAAAGCAAGAAAAAATCAATTGAAAAATAAAAACATATCAAACAATATGAATATAATAATATAAATTCCAAAAAAAAGCCCGTCCGCTTGCCATCGTAAAGAAGGAAATAAAATAATAATGATTTGAAATTTGAAAAATCCTTGACAAAAACCCAAAACAGGATATATTATATACAAGCATCAACCAGATGCCTGTTTAGCTCAGTCGGTAGAGCATTCGGCTGTTAACCGAAGTGTCGGGGGTTCGAGTCCCTCAACAGGCGCCATAAAAACATCACCGCTCTTTTTGAGAGGTGGTGTTTTTATAATTGCATAAACATTATAGATGGACTCGAACGGGCGGAAAAGCAAACGATCCGGTGAATCGTTTGCCCGCCCAGGCGTGATAGCGTAGGCAACGAAAGGCTGTACGGGCGACCCCGAAGGGAATAGGTGTCGATGTGCGAGGCGCAATGTTTAAGCCAAGCGGAGCGAGTCCCTCAACAGGCGCCATAAAAACATCACCGCTCTTTTTGAGAGGTGGTGTTTTTATAATTGAATAAAAGTTATAAAGGGACTCGAACGGGCGGAAAAGCAATGTTTATTTCCTGTCATTCTGAGCGTAGTCGAAGAATCCCCGTGTAATAACATTGTCATCC